>NZ_JBHFLL010000323.1:0-8009 GCF_041928595.1 Microcystis sp. BLCC-F209 | reverse complement strand
AAAATAGGCTTTTCGAGGGTAATTCTTGTTTTAATTCTCCATGTACGCAGTCTTTAAAAGCCTCTATTTCGTTCCAAGACACGATTAAGAGTGGCTTTTAGGCTAAGTATAATTACTTATCGCGTAAGTGAGATGCTCCCGCTATAGGGGAGTGGGAATTATGAATTATGAATTATGAATTAGGTAGAGGGAAGACCACTTCGTGCGGGTTGCGGGGGGAGGTGGGGAGAGCGGAGCGGGGAGAAACAATTCATAACTTGGGAGTTAATCACACTATTAAAAACGGATTTGGTATAAATCCTGTTTAGAAACTATAGGGGGGCGGCTAGTTCGAGCATTTGTACTAAAATTCCCGATATGCGGTTTAAATCCAGTACAGCTTATTATAGAAAAGGTTGATTGATCAGGTGGCAATATGGCGCAATTTTCTCGCAGAACTCTACTAACCTTGTTTGCTAGTATATTAGTATTATTATTCTACTTGGCTCCGGCCCAGGCGCTAAGTTATAATAACCGTAATTTGACCGATAATGACTTTGCGGGGCAGGATTTGCGCGATTCCACCTTCGATCACTCTAATCTGCGCGGTAGTAACTTCAGTCATGCCAATCTAGAAGGAGTGCGCTTTTTTTCGGCCAACTTGGAGGGGGCCGACTTTAGCGATGCCAATATGAGAAATGTGGATTTAGAATCGGCCCGTTTAACCAGAGCCAACTTTACCAATGCCGTTCTCGAAGGAGCTTTCGCCACTAACATTTTGATCAAAGGTGCAATCATCGACGGGGCCGATTTTACCGATGCAATTATTCGCTCCGATGTGGAAAAATATCTTTGTGAGAGAGCCACGGGAACTAACCCAGTAACTGGCAGAAATACCCGCGATACCCTATTTTGTCCCTAATCCTGCTGTCATGACCGATCGAATCTAGAGCCAGATCGGCCATAATTGCTGTAAGCTAGTATTCGATTTTTTAACAAAACCTTTAGAATAGACTTTCAAGCCAGTTCGATCGATCAGTCCCCTCTTGGAAAAAGGAAATTGTAACCATCGTGTCCACCAGTACCCTCGGCAATCAAGACAAAGAGCAGAAACCTAGTAGTGACTCGGATAGCTTTTTACAAGGAGTCTCCAGAGTCGCAGGGGGAACTGTTCTCGGCCTGTTGATGGTATCCACGGCCGTGGTGACGGGGGCTGTGGTAGGATTAGCGATTAGTTACCGCAATCTACCGGATGTGAGGATTTTACGCGGTTACGTTCCCACAGAAACCAGTTATATCTACGATGTTAAAGGCAGACTCCTGACCAGCTTACACGGAGAAGCGAATCGGGAAGTGGTGGAACTCGATCAAATTTCTCCCAATCTGAAACGCGCAGTGATGGCGATCGAAGATAGCCATTTTTATCACCATCGTGGTATTAATCCTAATAGTATCGGCCGGGCAGTAGTGGCTAACTGGAAAAGTGGCGGTGTGGTGGAAGGTGCATCTACCATCACCATGCAGTTAGTCAAAAATATCTTTCTTTCCCATCAGCGCACCGTTAGCCGTAAATTAGCCGAGGCAGTCCTGGCAGTACGAGTGGAACAGGTTTTTAGCAAAAATGACATTCTGGAAATGTACCTCAATAATATCTATTGGGGTCATAATAATTACGGAGTGCAAACCGCTGCTAAAAGTTATTTTAATAAACCCGCCTCCGAGTTAAATTTAGCAGAATCGGCGATGATGGCTGGATTAATCCAAGCGCCAGAAGTTTATAGTCCTTTTAATAATTATCAAACCGCCAAGGAAAGACAGGCACTGGTTCTCAGTCGGATGCGTACCTTGGGTTGGATTACCCCCGCACAGGAAGAGGCCGCTTTAAAGGAACCGCTGAAACTGGGTAAACCCACCGCTTGGCAAGAAAGTAAATTACCCTACGTTACCGATGCAGTGGTGGCAGAATTGCGGCAAAAATTTGGCAAGGAAACCCTAACTAAAGGGGGAATGCGGATTCAAACCACGATCGATCTCGACTTTCAAAACATGGCCGAGTCCACCATTCAAAAGGCCTATAATAGCTTGCGTGGTCGCGGTATTCGCACCAAAGACCTACAAATTGCTCTAGTCGCAGTGGATCCCCGCACCCATTTCGTCAAGGCGCTCGTCGGTGGTGTTGATTACAATAAAAGTCAGTTAAACCGGGCCATCCAATCCCGTCGTCAACCGGGGTCAGCTTTTAAACCTTTTGTCTATTATACTGCCTTCGCTAGTGGTCGTTTTACCCCCGAAACGGTGGTTAATGATGCTCCCATTCGTTTTCGCGAGGCCGGCGGCTTCTATAGCCCAAAAAACTACGGTGGCGGCTTTTCTGGTCCAGTTTCCCTGCGTAGCGCTCTGATGCAGTCTCTAAATATTCCCGCGGTTGTTCTCGGTCGTCGCGTCGGGATCAATAAAGTCATTGAAGTCTGTCGTCTGCTGGGTTTCGAGAGTCCTTTAATTGCCGTCACCTCTTTACCTTTGGGGTCCGTGGATGTGACTCCTCTGGAAATGGCGGGAGCTTACGCTACTTTTGCCAGTAATGGCTGGCATTCCGAGCCTACCTTTATCATGCGTGTTACTGATAGTCGCGGTAACGTCATGCTCGATAATACACCCAAACCGAAGCTAGTTTTAGACCCCTGGGCTACCGCTTCCCTTAACTCTGTCTTACAGGGAGTTATTCAAGGGGGAACAGCCACTTCGGCCCAAATCGGTCGTCCGGCAGCGGGAAAAACTGGTACTACCGATAACGAGAAAAATGTCTGGTTTGTTGGTTATGTTCCCCAATTAGCCACCGCAGTGTGGATTGGAGATGACCAAAACCGCACTTTAGGTAAAGGTATCACCGGTGGCGGTTTTGCCGCTCCCATTTGGCGCGATTTCATGGCACAAGCTCTTAAAAATGAACGGGTAGAATATTTTCCTTCTCCTTCCAAATTCCGCAAACCAACAGTTAAGTAGATGGTTAATCTAATTGGTTTGATCGTAATTTATCGATCGAGTAAAGGTGGCTATGTTAAAAATGAAACCTACGCTTTGAGCCTTCAGGTTTCCTACGATTAATAGGTAAGTTACCATGAGTACCATCCAAGTTCAAATTCCCGACTCATTACAGAAAAGTTTAGATGATCTAGCGGCTCGTGATGGAATTTCGATCGATCAATTTATCTCTACTGCGATCGCTGAGAAACTTTCAGCGTTGATGACAGAAAATTACCTAATAGAAAAGTCCAAAAAGGGAAGTCGAGAAAAGTATGAGGCAATCTTAACAAAAGTTCCCGATATTGAGCCAGAAGCCTATGACCGGCTGCCGACTGTCTGACATATCACTGCACCAGACTTTGTGCTAGACTTTGACAAGGCGGGTGAGTTCAACCGTTTGACTAGCTGAGAGACTGTATGTCTGGGAAAAAGTTAGGTATTCATACTACTATCGAAATTGTAGCTTTTCTATCAGCTTTGGCTACAATTATGGGTTTTGTCTATTTTTTCTATGATCGCCACTTTGTAACTTGTAAACCTATGGAGGGATTTTCGTCAAACAGAGATGCTTATTATTCATGTCTTCGTAAACTGCTTAAAGAAAATAGGTGGGAGGACGCTAATAGAGAGACTCTAAGACTAATGTTGCAAACGGTCAATAGAGAAGGAGAAGGATTTATAGATACAAAAACTATGAAAGAATTTCCTTGCAAAGATTTGTTGATTATTGAAGATTTGTGGTCAAAAGCAAGTCAAGGCAGATTTGGCTTTGATACTCAGCAAAAAATATGGAAAAGTGAAGGCGGTGAACCCTATTTAACTGATGAGAATTCAGAGGCTTACCATAGGTTTCGCAGTGCAGTGGGATGGAAAAAAGGAAAAGATCCTAACTTTTCTCTGAATGCTCCATATGGCCATTTACCAATATTAGGATCTCATGGAAAAATAGGAGGAATTGCAAACACATATCGAATTGCAGAGTGTCTAGAAAAGAAAGAGTGGGAAGCGCCATAACCAAGGTGAGAGCATCTGAAAAGCTATTGACAATTGGCCAATTTTGTGATCCCCGTGGGTATTTCCAGTGATACCGGTCAGTTAGAATAGTTAAGAAATCGACCGATTTGATTGAGAGGGCAAATTCTCATCAAATATACCTGAATCGTGGGTAAGAAACCCAGATAAAGTTCATTTATAATAAAGTCACAAAAAAAACCTTTGCTTGAACCGATGACGACTTCCTTGACTGAGAGTCTCACCCTTGAAGATTTCCTCAAATTGCCATATTTGGAGGATTCTCCAGCATGGGAATACTTGCATGGAGTCGCAATTCAGAAACCCATGCCTAAGACTCGACACTCTATCCTGCAAAAACGTCTTTTAGCTGCGGTTGACAGCCATACTGCTGATTATACAGCCTTACCTGAGTTGCGATGTACCTTCGGCGAGCGTTCGATCGTTCCTGATGTGGCAGTAATTGCATGGAATCGAATTAACCTCAATCAAGCAGGTGAACCAGAGGACGACTTTAGGGAAGCACCTGATTGGACTATCGAAATTCTTTCACTGGATCAACAGGTAAACCGTGTAATTGACAACATTCTACATTGTTTAAAACATGGCAGTAAATTAGGATGGATGCTTGATCCAGATGATTATTCTGTTTTAATGTTTACTCCCCAACAAGAGCCGGAAGTTTGCAGAGGGGATGACCAACTTAAGGTAATTGCAGGGGTTCAGTTGACACTGACTCCACAACAAATCTTTGCCTGGCTAAAAGTTAGTCAAGCTAGACAAAGTAAGTAGAAGTCTGGGGAGAAGTACGAGGACTAATATGAATTGATGGGAGAGTAAATTTATGTGGGAAGATGAAATTCTTGAAGAATTACACAGAATACGAGAAGAACAAGCCAAATCTTTTAATTATGATTTCAAGGCCCTATTTGCTGATTGGCAGAAAAGACAAGCAGCGAGTGGCAGACAATTAGTATCATTGCAACTTCAATAATAGTGGCGACTTCAGGTGGTAATGGGCCTAGCAGCGCGGGTGAATCAGACAGTAGTAATTGATAAGATCCGAACGTCTGAACGTCCTCCTTACCCCCCTACGCGCTCAGGGACTCATGGGGTTTTGTTGAAGACGGCTGTTGGCCAGGATCTCTTATAATGGGGAAGTCGGAATGTTTTTTCTTCCTATGCCAGTAAGTGCTGAAGCTCTTAAGCAAGACTTGGATCGACTGACTGATAATCAGCTTCAGCAAGTGGCTGATTTTATTGCCTTCTTAAAGTTTCGCAGTCAGCGTCATCAGGCTGTTCTCGATCCAATGCAACTGGCCGATCTGTTTGCAGAGTTTGCTGATCAAGATCGCGCCTTTGCTGAAGAAGGTATGAATGACTATGCAGTAATACTCCATCAAGAAGACCAATGATGACTAATCCTCTGAAACGGGGTGAAGTCTGGTTAGCCGACCTCAATCCAACTCAAGGTTCTGAACAAGCGGGCATTCGTCCCGTCATCATTTTCCAGAATGACCTTGTTTCCCAGTTCTCAACTACGATCATTGCTATTCCGCTCACCACCAACCAACGTCGCGCTGCTTTGCCTATATGCTTACTGATAGAACAGGGTAATGGTGGACTCGGCCAAGATTCTGTTGCCCTATGTTTTCAGATGAGAGTGCTGGATAAAACTCGTTTGATCCGCACACTGGGACAACTGAGTCCCGAAATAATTGCCCAATTGGAAGAAGTGGTTTTGCTAACCTTAGGATACGAGTCCTAAATGTGGAATTAAACGGAATTCTTATGGGTATAGGCTACATATCAGGACAGGCACTCATGCAAGAGGCGAAAGGGGGAATAGATAATCAGTCTTTAATAAACGGATTTAGGATAAAATGTCAAAAATTAAAAGTCCCTTGCGTTATCCGGGGGGGAAATCCCGGGCAATTAAGCAAATTCTGCCGCAAATTCCTGTCAATATTAGGGAATATCGAGAACCTTTTTTTGGTGGTGGTTCTGTGTTTTTTGCTGTTAAGCAACTCTTTGGACAGCAAATAAAAACCTATTGGATTAATGACTTAAATTATGATTTATATTGTTTCTGGCAATGCGCTCAAGAAAATATTGAGTTATTGGTAGCAAAAATAACAGAAATTAAACAGAAATATGATAGCGGACGAGAATTATTTCAAGATTTGACAAGGGAAGATTTAAAGTTAACCGATTTTGAAAAAGCGGTGCGTTTTTTTATCTTAAATCGGATTACTTTTTCGGGAACAGTGGATTCGGGGGGGTATTCTCAAGCAGCTTTTACCAGTAGATTTACTGATTCATCAATTGCCAGATTAACTCAAATTGCGCCCTTATTAGCATCGGTAAAAATTACTAACCAAGACTACGAAGAATTATTATTTGCTGAGGGAAAAGAAGTTTTTATCTTTCTCGATCCCCCCTACTATAGTGCCACAAAATCTCGTTTGTACGGTGTAAGAGGTAATTTACATACTAGCTTCGATCATCAACGTTTTGCCGATAATATGCGTCAATGTCAGGCTAAATGGTTAATTACCTACGATGATTGTCCAGAGATAAGAAAACTCTTTGATTTTGCCCATATTATCGAGTGGAATCTTCAGTATGGCATGAATAATTATAAACAAGGAGCGGCGGCATCTGGTAGAGAATTAATGATCAAAAATTATTAGTGGGATGCCGAAGGCACTGAGTAGCAGTAAGCTAATTTGGCTCTTCGGTTTGTGTTATGCAATAGACGGGAGTTATAGGGGATGGAACCCTTGTATAGAAAGGCATTTGGCGATTTTTGTCATTATTTTTGATCTAGAGCGAACTAATGGATTAAATCTCTTGCCAGATAAGGATTTAAAGGATTTAGTCGATTTATGCCCCCCTATCAAACCATACCAAGTAACGAAGAACCTACTAATCCACAGTGCGACGAATTTGCAGACAACACCATTCTTGACGTTTCCACAGGGCAGCTACTGTCCAGCCTTGGGGTTCTAAAATATCTGTAACTGCCTGTGCTTGGGTGACAAGAATGCCGCTTAAAATTCCCCAAGTGGTGGGTTTTGCCAGACGGGTGATTTCCGGCATTAAAGCGATAATTGTCTCGGCTAAAATATTACAAACGATGCCATCGACACCATCGGGAATTAATTCTAATAACTCCTCGACACTACCCTGATTAACAGCTAAATTTTCGGGGTTAATCCCGTTGAGATGGCGATTACTATACGTCGCACTCACCGCCAGCGGATCTGTATCCACAGCATAAACTTTTTTGGCCCCTAATAAAATCGCCCCGATCGCCAGTATGCCGGAACCACAACCGATATCGGCGATAATTTTATTCTCTGGATGGCTACTTAAACGCATTTCTAGGGATTCTAGACATAATTGGGTGGTGGGATGCGTTCCCGTGCCGAAAGCGGAGCCGGGGTCAATTTTAATCACCAATCTCTGGTTATTTTCCGGGGGATTTAACCAAGCAGGACAGATCAAAAAGCGATCGCCGATCTCGCTGATCTGCCAATGTTGTTTCCAACTGCTGGCCCAGTCTTCCTCGTCCATTAACTGCCAATAGCTGACAGGTTCAGAAAAACCTAAAATCAAAGCATCTTGCTTTAACCAGAGGCTTAGTGCCTCTAAATCGGGCAATTGCGCTTTAATTTCCGGTATATAGGCTTTAACCTCTAAAGAGGATTGTTTTTTAGCGGTGGCCGTTCCCGAACAGCCAAAATCTTCCAGTCTCCAGAAAACCGTTTCTTCGAGACTAGGTTCGCACAAAACCGTAATTTCCCACCAACTATTAGACATATATCAGTTATCAGCTTCTGAAGGCAAGAGGCAACAGGCAAGAGGCAAAAGACAGAATCTGACAATTCTCCTACCTAAAAAGAAGGTTAGAAACTAAGCACATCAAAGCTTTTAGCTTAACCAATTAGGTCTGAGATTCGGCCCTTGTTATCAGTTATCAGTTATCAGAT
>NZ_JBHFLL010000322.1:0-1827 GCF_041928595.1 Microcystis sp. BLCC-F209 | reverse complement strand
TGACTTCGTTTCTCAGGAATTGAGAGCGGCGGAAGACCCGGAATTTGAAACCTTCTACACTAAAAATATTCTGCTTAACGAAGGTCTGAGAGCTTGGATGGCTCCCCAAGACCAACCCCACGAAAACTTTATCTTCCCTGAGGAGGTTCTCCCGCGTGGTAACGCTCTCTAATATCCCTACTGCTAGTGGTCGTGACCAAAGTTCCACTGGCTTCGCTTGGTGGTCTGGTAACGCTCGTCTTATCAACCTCTCCGGTAAACTGCTCGGCGCTCACGTCGCCCACGCTGGTTTAATCGTTTTCTGGGCCGGGGCGATGACCCTGTTTGAAACCGCCCACTTCATCCCCGAAAAACCGATGTACGAACAGGGTTTAATCCTGCTTCCCCACTTAGCTACCCTCGGTTTTGGGGTCGGTCCGGGTGGTGAAGTAGTCGATACCTTCCCCTACTTCGTCGCTGGTGTTCTGCACTTAATTTCTTCGGCTGTACTCGGTTTTGGTGGTATCTACCACGCTATCCGCGGACCGGAAACCCTAGAGGAATACTCTAATTTCTTCGGTTACGACTGGAAAGACAAAAACCAAATGACCAACATCATCGGTTATCACCTGATTCTCTTGGGTTGTGGTGCGCTGTTGTTGGTATTTAAAGCCATGTTCTTTGGCGGTGTCTATGATACCTGGGCCCCCGGTGGTGGTGATGTCCGCATCATCACCAATCCGACCCTCAACCCCGCAGTTATCTTTGGTTATCTGACTAAAGCTCCCTTCGGTGGCGAAGGCTGGATTATCAGCGTCAACAACATGGAAGATATCATCGGCGGTCACATCTGGATTGGCTTAATCTGTATCGCTGGCGGTATCTGGCACATTCTCACCAAACCTTTTGCCTGGGCCCGTCGCGCTTTCATCTGGTCTGGAGAAGCCTATCTGTCCTACAGCTTGGGCGCTCTTTCCATGATGGGCTTTATCGCCGCCGTTTACGTTTGGTTTAACAACACCGCCTATCCCAGTGAATTCTACGGTCCGACCGGTATGGAAGCTTCCCAAGCTCAAGCTTTCACCTTCTTGGTCCGTGACCAACGCTTAGGTGCTAACGTCGCTTCTGCCCAAGGCCCCACTGGTCTAGGTAAATACCTGATGCGCTCTCCCACTGGCGAAATCATCTTCGGTGGTGAAACCATGCGTTTCTGGGATTTCCGCGGTCCCTGGTTAGAACCCCTTCGTGGTCCTAACGGTTTAGACCTCGACAAAATCAGAAATGACGTGCAACCCTGGCAAGTACGCCGCGCGGCTGAATACATGACCCACGCTCCTTTAGGTTCCTTGAACTCTGTAGGTGGGGTTATCACTGACGTTAACTCGTTTAACTATGTGTCTCCTCGCGCTTGGTTGGCTACCTCTCACTTCACCCTCGCCTTCTTCTTCCTGATTGGACACCTCTGGCACGCTGGACGCGCTCGCGCCGCCGCCGCCGGTTTCGAGAAAGGAATTGACCGCGAGACTGAACCCGCATTGGCAATGCCTGACCTCGACTAATTTCGGTTAGTTCGATGGCAGCGGCTCCCGTCTAGTTGGCGGGAGCCTTTTTGTTGTTAAATAGGGTTTGCTGAAAAAGCTTTTCCAGGGGGCAGGGTGTGGGGTGTGGGGTGTGGGGAAGTGGGGAGCGGGAATTATAAATTATGAATTAAGTAGCTAGGCAGAATTAAACTTAAAACAGTGAGTTTCGTATCCTCCTTTTTGAGCGCGAGCTTCGATCCCTTGTTTAACAGCGATCGCTAAATCGGACTCATCGGGAAAAATTTGACCTGCCAGTTCATGCGTTTTT
>NZ_JBHFLL010000321.1:0-8490 GCF_041928595.1 Microcystis sp. BLCC-F209 | reverse complement strand
TATTATTATCTGCATTTAGGTGATATGTTAACCCTGGGTAAACAATCAGCCCTTGTCTCTAGTTTTGGCATTAATATTACCGGTAGATTGGCCGATATAATGCGTCGATTTGTCTATATACTGCGTTTACCAGGCAAACGCCATCAGTTGAAAGTGTTTCAACATTGGGCAAAAAAAATTCTTCTCCGACTCCCTTATTCACAGGTGTTATCTAAGCAGGGTAAGCTCATCTAATTCGGGATAAATTTTACTTGACAAAGATTTCTAAATAGGGTAAGGAAATCGCTGTAGTATCGTCCCGCAGTGCCAGTACCCAGACTTATCCCATTTTTCTAAAGTAATGGCAGAGATGGTTAATTTCTTTCACCCCCAAACCCTATCCCAGAACGGGAGAGGGGAGTAGAATGCTTGCCACAAATAAAGAAAAATGCTATCAGATTACAAGATATGCTCGAAAACTTGACAGACGCAGGGTTGAAAGCGCTTCGCCTCTACAATAAACAATATTACTGCGCCATAGGGGCGCACGCAGTGCGCCCAAAATGTCATCCAGCGGGTTAATTTTCGGTGATTGCTATCAGATTACAACATCTGCTCGAAAACTTGACAGACGCGGGGTTGAAAGCGCTGACGGTGTTTTATTTTTAAAAAAGGGCGCATAAATTCGAGATAGCGAGGGGATAAACCAGAAGTATCGATGACTCGAATCGATCGCAATGTGCCTAATTCTAATTCCTTTTGAACCATCAGTTCGGAAATGCCGGCCGCTGCCGAACTATTCTCGATGATTGCCTTGACCATTTCTCCCGTATTTAACAGCAAAGTCACCTTTAATGTCCGTAAATCGATGCCCCAATTCTGTAACGCTTCCTCGAATCTTTGTTGGGTTCCCGATCCCGATTCTCGCATTACCCAAGGGGTTTCCACTAATTCCGGTAATTCGATCGCCTCTCTTTTATACCAGGGATGAGAACGTCCGACAATAATTAATAGGCGATCGCTGCCGACAATCTCCTGTTCTAAACAATGTGTTAAATCACTCTTGACTTCTCCCTCGATTAATGCTAGGTCAAAACCTCCGTTAGCCGTACCCAGACAGATTTCTTCCGTATTAGCTAGGGTGCAATTGATCTTAATTGCCGGATAGCGCTCCTGAAAATCGCTAATTTTTGCCGGCAGCCAATAGTTACCAATAGTCAAACTCGATCCTAATTGTAGTTCTCCCCGTTGCAAGTCGTTAAATTCCGCCAATCCCCTTTCTGTCAAAGTTACCTGGGTGAGAATGCGTTGCGCTTCTAATTGCAATAAACGTCCTGTTTCCGTGATCTCGATGTGACGACCGACGCGATGGAATAACTTCACCCCGTATTCATTTTCTAGGGAGGCAATGGCGGCACTGACGGCCGGTTGGGTGATATATAAAGCTTCTGCTGCTTTGGTGAAGTGGAGATGTTCGGCAGTCGCTAGAAAGATTTCTAGTTGATCTAGGGTCATTCTGGCCATGGCAAGGGGTTTTCCGTCTCTATTGGTCTTTCCATCATTTTAATTTATTAAATCAACAAGAAAGAATATTTGATTTTATTAATAGCTCTTTCTAGAGTGGAAGTAGGGCGATCGAGACCAGAAGAGCCGATTCAGAAAAAAATCCTATGACTACCATGATTACTGCCATATCCACAGCAATAGCGGCCTTTATTGCCACTAATCTCGATGACATCCTGATTTTGACGATTCTTTTCGCCCAGGTCAATAAACTTTTTCGCCGTCGTCATATCGTTATCGGTCAGTATTTAGGCTTTATCCTGCTAATTTTGGCGAGTTTAACTGGCTTTTTCGGGAGTTTCTTGATTCCGGCTCAGTGGATTCGTTTTCTCGGTCTGTTACCCGTGATTTTCGGGATTCGGAGTCTCTGGCAGCGAGAAGAAACCGAGACGGATAATCATCTGGATGTGGCTGTAGGATCGGCACCGTCTTCTCCTTTGCTGGCCTGGTTTTCCCCTCAAACCGGCGCTGTGGCGGCAATTACCATCGCCAATGGCAGCGATAATATCGGCATTTATCTGCCGCTGTTTGCTAGTAATACCTGGCCAAATTTAGTTACTATCGTCAGCGTTTTTCTGATCTTGGTGGGTGTTTGGTGTTTTACTGCTCATAGGTTAACTCAATTACCAGCGATCGCTAATTTAATTACCAGTCACGGCAGCCACCTTGTCCCCTGTGTGTTGATCGGTTTGGGTGTATTTATAATCAAGGAAAGTCTTCCCCTGGCTTTCTTGGCCCTATCCTTAAGCTATGGATGGACGCTTTTCCAGCAGCAAGCAGAATCTATTTAGGGTTTGCGGCAAAAAGTTTTTCCTGGGGGCAGGGTGTAGGGTGTAGGGTTTTAGCGATTTTGAGGGGGTCAATTACCTAATTTTCAGGGAAAAAGTACCTGCATTTTCCCCCCGATCACTCCCCAATCTGGTACTTTTTGGTTGACAAAAAGTCTAAAAGTCTTACCCAACAAGGTTTTTAGATTTATTGAGCAAACCGTATTTAATTTTTGATTCAATACAAATACATCTAAAAATAGATTTTAGATTTTTTCCATACCATCTATAACTCAAGTGCCATAGAATAACATCATCTTCTCAAGCGCTCCCCTTGAAACTGACCCCTAGTCATCTCGATCATGTTATTTTTTCTCAAATCGCCAGTGACGGAAAGCAAGACCAGCATTAAACCGAAAAAAGTAAATCCCAATCGAGTCCGCGATCATCTGGCCAATGAACGCACCTATCTGTCTTGGATGCGAACGGCGATCGCATTAATGGGTTTTGGTATGGTTATTCTGCGCTTACGGGCCTTTCATCCTCCTCTGGTTCCCCGGCCCGGTTATGGCTGGAAATTGGGCTTAATGTTTGCTTTAGTGGGTTTATTGACCGTATTTTTGACCACAGCCCATTATTTTACAGTCAGACGAGATATAGATGAAGATACCTACGAACCAGCCGATCGATGGGTGCTACTATTTAGTTTAGCGATCGTTATTCTCGGTGCGGGAATTATCTATTTTGTCGCCACCAGTCCCGATCTGTTGATGGGTAGTATGATGACTTTCGAGTGAACTCTGGGGATTAGGTGGGTTGGAGTAAGCGCCAACTGACCGTGACCAGAACCGTATAAAGCAGTATTTTTAGGGCATTTTTGGGTAAATATTCCGATAATCTTGCTCCCACTACTACCCCCGGTATTCCACCCAACCAGATGGGAAGTACCAGATTCCAATCGACTGTTCCTAATCCCAGATGACCGATGGAAGTACAGGTTAAGAGGATGGACGCTTGCGATAGATCTGTACCGACTAATTTGCGAGAATCAAGGTGAAAAAAGGTCATCAAGACCAATGCAAACAAGGAACCACTAGAAATACTGGTTAAACCGACCAAATAGCCTAAAACTGCCCCTAATACGGTTGTTTTTATCTGACCAGAGCGAGTGGTTAAATCTAATTTTGGCCAGGACCAAGGAGACAAATCGGGAAAAAATAAGGAAATTAGTAGTTCTAGGGCTGCTAGGACGGTTACGATCATCAAGACAAGACCGATGATAGGAGGCAACCATTGATCGAGATTGAGGGAGCTATTCTGCTGAAAATAGCGAAAACCGACTAATCCTAACAGAGAACCGGGTACACTGCCAATTACTAGCCATTTTACCACTTCTAACTCGATCGTTTGCTGTTGCCAGTGACGAACGGTGCCGACCACTTTCATCAACCCGGCCGCCACCACATCGGAACCCACTGCGGTGGTAGCGGGAACCTGAAATACAAAGATCAATAGGGGTGTAATTAACGATGAACCGCCAATTCCCGTTAATCCCACGATAATTCCGATAAAAAAGCTAAATATTGTCAATAAAGAATAGTCCATTTTTGCCTCAGTCGTCTCTTTTCTCCGGTGCGTTTCTGGTGGTTAAGGGACGAAATTAGTTAATTAAGCCTTTAGAACCGACTAAAAGAGCAAAAAAGAGTAATAGTAAGCTTTTATCGCTGTTTAATCTTTTTAGTCTCGGTTTATAACCAGTAATCTCCCGAATCGAAACTTAATTTTTTTGCTATCCTGTAAAATGTAATTGTATTTT
This sequence comes from Microcystis sp. BLCC-F209, assembly GCF_041928595.1. Lineage (NCBI taxonomy): Bacteria > Bacillati > Cyanobacteriota > Cyanophyceae > Chroococcales > Microcystaceae > Microcystis > Microcystis sp. BLCC-F209. The sequence goes on along the minus strand of NZ_JBHFLL010000321.1, from coordinate 4,365 downwards.
AATACGATTAAGATTAAATCATAGTTAAAATACGGTCAAACCCTATACATTTTTTGCCAGAGGATTAGCTACCGTGAGTATCATCATCGAGCAAGTATCGAAACAATTCGGCGCCTTTACTGCTTTAGACAACATCAACCTAGAGATCAAATCGAATCGTCTGGTGGCACTGCTCGGGCCGTCCGGTTCGGGAAAAACCACTCTCCTGAGAGCGATCGCAGGATTAGAACCCCCCGACACAGGCAAAATTATCATCAACGGCAAAGACACAACCCATTTAAATGTCAGAAAAAGGAATATTGGCTTTGTTTTTCAGCATTATGCGCTTTTTAAACACCTGACGGTGCGTCAGAATATCGCTTTCGGTTTAAAGATTCGCAAAGCTGCCCCCGACTACATTCAAAAACGAGTGGACAGTCTCTTGAGTTTAATTCAATTGCAGGGATTAGGCGATCGCTATCCGGCCCAACTATCCGGGGGTCAACGTCAACGGGTTGCCCTGGCCCGGGCTTTAGCGGTAGAACCGGAAGTATTATTATTAGATGAGCCTTTTGGGGCCTTGGATGCCAAAGTTAGAAAAGAGCTGCGGGTTTGGTTGCGACAGTTACACGAGGAGGTCCATGTCACCAGTGTTTTTGTCACCCACGACCAAGAGGAAGCCATGGAAGTGGCCGACGAGATCGTAATTTTCAATGAGGGTAAAATCGAACAGGTGGGAACTCCCGATCAGGTGTACGATCATCCTGCCTCTGCTTTTGTGATGAGTTTTATCGGCCGGGTGAATGTTTTACCACCGACCTCGGCTGCACTATTCGAGCAGCTTGGGGGGAGTACTAACGGAGTCAAGATTTTTATTCGTCCCCACGACCTAGAAATTCTCTCTTCTCCCAATGGGTCTAGCATTGCGGCAAAAGTTGAGCGCATTATCCACCTGGGTTGGGCCATCGATGTGGAATTAATTCTACCCGATCGCTCTCTCCTGATTGCCCATCTGAATCGAGAACAACTGGATCAACTGCACCTCAAAGTCGGGGAGCAAGTTTATGTTCGTCCTCGGGATGCTCGCGTTTTTGCTTAAAAGTCACCCTTATTGTTAGCACCTGACGGTCGCAGGATGAACGGCGATTATTTCCGGGTAACGGCTAAAATCGTCAACATTAAAGGTCAGAATATGTGTAAGGTCATGAACGCACATGGCTGCTACTAGCTTCGCATCATGTACCTGCACACCCTTGACTGAATAAGTGAAGACTAAGCGTTCCCATTCGGGATAAATAGCGGGCAGATCGTCAATAATGGGAAAAAGTGACTTTAGGCGATCGATTTCAGCCTTGGCTGCGGCCACTGTGCGTCCTAAACCATTTCTATTAATTGGACGGGTGTAAACGTTCCAAAACTCGATTAAATTCTGTGGTGCGATATAGAGTTTTTCTCCTTGTCCCAATAATAGACTTGTCGCACCCACAGCATCGCCATACATGGTGTGATCAGGTTCCGCACTTCGCAATAAGACATTAGTATCAACTAAAAAAGTCACAGGCACTCATCGTCATAGATACTATCGCGACTTACGGCATAGTCGGATAAAAGTGCGCTGCCTCGATCGTGACTACTTGCCCAATCCCGAAAAGCTTGCGCTCGTTCCGTCGGTGTTGCCGTCTCGTAAAAAGGTGTTTTTGGCTCTATCAGTTGTTTTAGCATTGTCTCCAAGAGAATTTCTACCTTTTCTGGTGATTGGTGGCTAATTCTTGCCAAAATCTCGGCAATTGCCTTTAAATCTTGCTGATGGGCTTTTTTAAAGTCTAGCAGCATTTCCGCTCCCTCCCCATCTAGCGATCGCTGAGAAAAAGGAGTAATTTCCATAGATATTGCTCTCCTTGAAAACCGCTAAAACTTGATTCTGCCATAAAAACTTTTTTTAGAATAGATTGGGATCGACACCGATCGCGCCTTCACCGTCGGCATCTTGCAGGTTAGCACCGTCTAACCGAGCATTAGTGAGATTGGCCTTCTCTAAGTCAGCTTTTTGCAGATTGGCGTTGGTTAAGTTTGCCCCTTGCAGGTTGGCTTTTTCTAAATCTGCACCTAAGAGATTGGCCTTGCTTAAATCGGCTCCCGCTAGGAGAGTTTTGCCGAGGTCGGCTCCCCGGAGGTCAGTCCCTCTGAGATTAGCACCCTGTAGGTTGGTTCTTTCTAGATCCGCTTGACTGAGGTTTGCTCCTTCTAGATTGGCCGAGGACAAGTTTAAATCTTTGAGGCTAATTCCGTTAAAGTCACAACCGACACAGGCGTTAGTTTCCTGTAGTTTTTGCAGATTATCGGCGGCAGCTGGCTCGACCAGAGTAATTTTTGCCGGTGCGCCGCCAGTGGGGGTAACGGCCCTAGCGATGGCAGGGTGGAAGCAAGAAAAAACTGTGATTAGCAATAGACAGAAGGCTGTCAGTAGCTTCGGTTTCATCGTTTTTGATCTCCTTGAGTGATCTTTTTCAGTCTCTGTTTTCACTCTAGGCAATGGCTTTAATAAAAACAAATATTCTTTGTTTTCAAATCCATAAATTCCCTTTATGGAAAGCTGGGAAGCCCCCTCGCCGTTCCATCACTTTTATTTATTAAAACGACAATTAAGAATATTTGCTTTTATGGTTGTCCCCTACCTAAGATGATAGTGTCTGGCCAAAATCCTGATCAAGGAGAGTGTGGTCAGCAATCTCACCCTCGATCGCAAGCTCAAGAACTTGACCTTGGATTGATACCGACAAAAAAATAGTCAAGAATCCTAGCAGCAAATACCAAGACGCATCTACAACGTTATAAAAGTCAAAATATAATTATATGTCCCCTCAAATTCTCGATATAGCTGAAAATCTCTCTCTAACCACTTGCGGCACTATTCTCACCCTGGCAGTCTTAGAAACCATTCTATCGGCCGATAATGCCGTCGCCCTGGCCGCTTTGGTGCGAGAACTTCCCGACCCCAGACAACAACGCCAGGCTTTAAACTGGGGATTAGCTGGGGCATTTGTGTTAAGAGTTGCCCTGTTAGTGAGTGCCAGTTGGACAGTTAAATTCTGGCAGGTGGAGGTACTGGGTGCTATTTATCTGCTCTGGTTAGCGGGTAAGCATTTTTGCCAGAAATTTTTAAATATAGAAATAGAAGACCAAAATTTTGCCACTAATCTCGCCATAGAATCTTTTGGCCGTGTTATTGTTCTGATTGCTTTTACGGATCTGGCTTTTTCCCTCGATAGTGTCACCACAGCGATCGCCCTAGCCGATCAATTCTGGATTCTCCTGACTGGTGGTATTTTGGGAATGTTAGCCCTACGATTTTTGACCGGTTTATTTGTCAGGTGGTTGGCTGAGTTTGTTTACCTACAAGATGCGGCCTACCTGACGGTTTTAGCGGTAGGGGGAAGATTGTTATTAAAAGCTTGTCAACCAACCTATTTGCCGCCAGAGTGGATGGTATTGATGATGGTGGCGGTCTCCTTAAGTTGGGGCTTTTCTAGGCGTGTTGTGGTGGAATAAGTCTAGCAGCAAGGGATTTTCTCAATTTTTTAGGAGCGTGTCAATCGTTATACTCCGGGAGGATGGGCGACTGTGACATAATTTGGGACTAGGTACGGTAAGAGTCGCTAGTGAACCCCGTTAGCCTTGGAGACTTCCTTGCTAGACACCATTTCCACCCTATCCCCAAAACTAACAGCGATCGAAACCAAGGGAAATCCTCTCCCCAAAGTTGCCACTTGTTCCTCTACCTGTCGTTACTGTCGGTTTTATAAGTTTCAGGGGAGAGGAAATGGCTATTGTCAACGCTTGGGAGTCCCTGTTCACAGTCATTGGCGTGCCTGTCCTTTGATTTGTCCACCTTTCGCCCCTTCCTGGGAAAGGTCGGAAAATGGGCAATTTTAAGTAGTTATCTGGATTTTACCACCTGTATCGAGCAATTTTTTCCCCATCCCGCTCCGTGCGAGGATGGGGTTTTAATCGAAACCGATACTTTCCACTCCACCGCTATCGGGACTGGTGGCGACAAAATAGAGAATTCCCGATCCTAGACAGGCGATCGCTATACTAAAGCAAATAATCCAGACTTGAGCGGGTTCGTAGCTATTACTATCGATCGCTCGCCGGATGAGAAAATACCGGCGCGTGGCGATGACAACGATTAATAATCCCACCATAGCGAAGACAAAACCCAACAACCACCCCAATCCTAGTACAGTAGAAGATGCCGTCCGTAAACGCAAAATGACCAGACCAAAACCCATCAAAGCGATCGAGGCACGCATCCAAGACAGATAGGTACGTTCGTTGGCCGAATGATCTCGCCAGTAATCGGGGTTAAATTTCTGCTTTGTCTTT
>NZ_JBHFLL010000320.1:0-65636 GCF_041928595.1 Microcystis sp. BLCC-F209 | reverse complement strand
TTTCGAGAGTTTAACCAATCTTTCCGTTCTGAAAGAGCGTAATTATAAACGCTTTTGCAAACATCAAGAATGTGGATTATCTCCTGTTCCTGTTGTCTGTTTACCTTTAGTTTGTACTGGTAGGTAAGCGTTATCACTGTCTTTCGTGAGCGTGATGTATAGTTAAATGGCTCTTCTAGGTTCTGTGTGATCAGTTTAACTTACATAGGATCGATCTTTGTGTCCTCTGTGTCTCTGTGGTTCCTTCCACTCCCTCGCTAGAAGGAATGTATCTTAGAATACATTTTACCCACCAAACCTGGGAGATCCGTTAAATTGTAACACTTACTGCCTAGGATATCAACTATAGCGGTTCTCACACCTGTGTGGCACAGTTTAACCTTTGCTAATTAAGCTTTTCACCATCGATAATGTATCTCTTGCGAACAGGAAACGCTATAATTACAATCATGGACCAAACTAATCGCTAACCTTAAAACAGTTAGTAGTCGCTTAATTAGAAAAGAATTTCCTTACTTAGCGGCAAAGTATTTCGACAACAAACCCTATTTTTGGACGGGAGCTTATTTCGTGGCTAGTTGTGGCGGCGTTACCGTCGAACAACTAAAAAAATACGTCGAGAACCAAAACTCCCGGAAAGTGGAGACCCTACCGCGTTAGTTTCATTCTGGTGGCGATTCATATCCAGTTAACCGCGTAGCGGTTTAACGGGAGTCCTCTCGCGACCTTGAGATAGGGAACTGCTTCTGAATCACCGGGGATTTTTCTAAAATTACTATTTCTAGTGTAGGGGGTCTAAGTGGGTTTTAGCCTAACTGCCCAATCAAACAACAATCTTAAGCTTTATCTCCTCAGTCCTCAACAGTGGTACAATTGCCGTCATAGCTAGGGGTGTCTGGGATAATCAGGCTGAGAAAGACCCTTAGAACCTGAGACTGGGTAATTCCAGCGTAGGGAAGCTGTTTACAGAGGAAATAAAATTATGAGACAAGAATGGGTTGCCCCCCGGCGCGGACAGGCAAATGTATCGCAAATGCACTACGCCCGTCAGGGGATAATTACCGAAGAGATGGCTTATGTGGCAAAACGGGAAAATCTCTCTCCCGAATTGATTCGCAGCGAAATCGCCCGAGGAAGACTGATTATTCCCGCTAATATCAATCACCTCAACCTCGAACCCATGGCGATCGGTATTGCTTCTAAGTGTAAAGTTAATGCTAATATCGGGGCTTCCCCTAACTCCTCGAATATTAACGAAGAACTGGAAAAATTACACCTAGCGGTCAAATACGGCGCCGATACGGTGATGGATCTCTCCACCGGTGGCGGTAATTTGGACGAAATTCGCACTGCGATTATCAATGCTTCTCCTGTCCCCATCGGTACTGTACCCATCTATCAAGCGGTGGAAAGTGTTCACGGCAATATTGAAAAACTCACCCCCGAAGATTTCCTGCATATTATCGAAAAACACGCCCAGCAAGGGGTAGATTACATGACGATTCACGCGGGAATCCTCATCGAACATCTGCCTTTAGTCAAAACTCGTCTGACTGGGATTGTCTCCCGGGGTGGTGGTATTATTGCTAAGTGGATGCTGCACCACCACAAGCAAAATCCTCTCTACACCCATTTCGATGAAATTATCGAGATTTTCAAGCGTTATGACGTTTCTTTTAGTCTTGGTGACTCCCTGCGTCCCGGTTGTACCCACGATGCTTCCGATGCGGCCCAATTAGCGGAATTGAAAACCCTCGGGCAACTGACGCGCCGCGCTTGGGAACACGATGTACAGGTGATGGTGGAAGGACCTGGCCATGTTCCCATGGATCAAATTGAGTTTAATGTGAAAAAACAAATGGAGGAGTGTAGCGAAGCACCTTTCTATGTTCTCGGTCCCCTTGTCACTGATATTGCCCCAGGATACGATCATATCACTTCGGCGATCGGGGCGGCTCTGGCGGGTTGGTACGGGACGGCGATGTTATGTTATGTCACCCCGAAAGAACATCTCGGTTTACCCAACGCTGAAGATGTGCGAAATGGCTTAATTGCCTACAAAATAGCGGCTCATGCGGCAGATATCGCCCGTCATCGTCCCGGGGCGCGCGATCGTGATGACGAACTCTCCATTGCTCGTTATAATTTTGATTGGAATCGTCAATTTCAGTTATCTTTGGATCCCGATCGCGCTAAGGAATACCACGATGAGACTTTACCCGCAGATATCTATAAGACTGCGGAGTTTTGTTCGATGTGTGGACCGAAATTCTGTCCGATGCAAACTAAGGTCGATGCCGATGCAATTACGGAATTAGAGAAGTTTCTCGCTAGTCAGAATCAGGACAATTTAACCCCAGTTTAAAGGGGAGTTATTGGAAGGGCTGACTTGATTTCAGCCCTATTCCTAGGATAAAAGTCAAAATTATGGGAATAGCCGCCATTTTTTTGATTAATTGACCCGTTTTTCTAGATATTGACCGATCATCAATTCTTGACCGGCGCGAGAGATAATCGTTTGTCGGGTGCGATATTGTTGACCGATGAGTTTAATTTCTTCTTCAAAGACAGAACCGGCGTATTCTGTTCTCAGACAGAGAGTAGAGGGGTTAGGAAAGGTATAAATGGCACTAACGGGTTTATCCGTCGCAAATCCCCGATCGCGATAGAGAATATTATCTAAAATACCGAATATAGTGGAACCGTTGGAGGGTTTTTTACTCTGGGGACGGAGATAATTACTTTGCCAAGTCACTTCCGTGCCACCTAATAAGGTTGTATCTTCCAGATTATGTAAACGGGCCAGTTGAATTAATGGTTCGCTGCCTTGGGGTAAATATTTAATCTCGATGGCACTGATAACTTCTTGGGGTTCCGTTTCTTGGGTGAGGGTGTAATAACGTCTCTGGGATTGCCAGCGTCCTTCTGTCTGCTTAAAAAAGGCTAAAGCCAAAGTTTCTAGCGATAATTGGGCGGTTTGAATTAATGTCATAGAAATAAAACCTTTCCTGTTTTTTGGGAGAGCAGATTTGTTATCCTTTGTCAAGAACTTGCCAGAGAATTGTTACACATCTTAATAGAATTATAACCCTGCATGGAAATTAAGTGGTAGGTGTGTTGAGAGAGATAATTGGGAAAAAGCCGCATAGATACAGCATTTACAGGGAAAAAACGGGATAACATTGCTAAAACCTGCGAGCTTATCCTAGTTACTTCCATCTACCCCTATCTATCGATTAATTCTGTCAAATTGGCTACAGTGAGGCCGAGGTGATTCCCCCAATCCCCTTTTTTACCTGTTACTTTTCACCCGATCTGCCCAGTCTTGGTATTGTTAAAAATATAGAACCTCCGAACAAGGTCTCAACTCCGTGCAGTTAAAACAAGTAATCATTGCCCATAAGGCCAACCATCCCCAAAGTAAAGCATGGGCGGAAAAATGCGCTAAACAGTTAGAAGCCCGTCAGTGTAAAGTTTTAATGGGACCCAGTGGCTTTAAAGATAATCCCTATCCAGTATTTTTAGCCTCAGCATCGGAAAAAATCGACCTCGCCATCGTTTTGGGCGGAGATGGAACCATTTTAGCCGCCGCTCGCTATTTAGCTCACGAAGACATTCCGATTTTAGCGGTGAATGTCGGCGGCCATCTGGGATTTTTAACGGAACCTTTTGAGATTTTCCAAGATACGGAGACGGTCTGGGAGCGTTTACAATCCGATCACTATGCGGTACAACAACGGATGATGTTAAAGGCCAGAATCTATGAAGGGGATAAAAGAAACCCCCAGGCAGTGAGCGAGGCATTTTATGCCCTGAATGAGATGTGTGTGAAACCCGCTAGTATCGATAGGATGCCCACCTCGATCCTGGAAATCGAGGTGGACGGGGAAATAGTAGATCAGTACCAAGGAGACGGTTTATTAGTGGCTACTCCCACGGGGTCCACCTGTTACACCGCTTCCGCTAATGGCCCGATTATACACCCCGGCATGGAAGCGATTGCTGTCACCCCGATTTGTCCCTTGAGTCTCTCCAGTCGGCCGATTGTCATTCCCCCGGCATCCCTGGTCAGTATTTGGCCTCTGGGAGACTACGAATTAAATACTAAACTCTGGATGGATGGCGCTTTGGCCACTTCCATTTGGCCTGGGCAATGGGTGGGAGTTACCAAAGCTGAAAAATTCGCCCAATTTATTATCCTGCGGGAAAGCTATTCTTTTTATCAGACTCTACAGGAAAAATTGCAATGGGCCGGGGCGAGAATTCATTATGATGGCAATCGTCATAATTAGGGTTTGCGGCAAAAAGTTTTTCGTGGGGACAGGGTGTGGCCCCCCCAACCCCCCCGACATCGGGGGGGCAAGTGGGGTGTAGGGTTTTACCGATTTTGAGGGGGTCAATTACCTAATTTTCAGGGAAAAAGTCCCTGAATTTTCCCCCCAATCACTCCAAAGGTCGGCACTTTTTGAGGTCAAAAAAGTCTAAAAACCTTATCCAACAAGGTTTTTAGATTTATTGAACAAGCCCTAAGTATATCTTCTAAAATTGGTCATTACTTCCGATTTTATCAGTAAATCCAGGCTTTTGGGGGTAGAACCCCCAAAACCCAGAAGCACATTTGCTGATTGTCGGTATTTCTGCAAGAGAGGGTCAAAAGTTGTCAAAATATTTGACAAAGTTGCCACTTTATGGTAAGAAATTGGGTTATTATTATCCCTTAAATTTTAAATTTCATCCCATCCAGTTAAGCCAGAAGACATAACATAACTGGTAACGGTTGCTTCAAAAAAGTTAGCTTTGGTGTGGCCTTCTTTTTTGGTATCGGAGAAGCGTTCCAGATGGTTATAGGGACTTTTGTTATACTTTTCTTCCCTGTATAAAGGCTCAAGTCCGATCGCTTTTAGCCGAATATTAGCGAGGTATTTAGTGTACTGTTCGGTACTGTATTCGGTAATACCTAAAATGTCGTTGCCAACGATGTGATTTGTCCAGCGACATTCGTGTTTAACGGCACTATCGAACATCTCATAAATCTGTTCAACGGAATGGGGAAAAATTGCCATGGCTTCGGGAATAAGTTTTTGATACAAACGGACGTGACTTAATTCGTCCCGGTTGATCATTTTGAAAACGTCAGCACTACCGGACATTAGCTGTCGAGAAGCAAGATTATAGAAAAAGATAAAGCCGTTATAAAAATACAAACTCTCCAGTAAATAGTCGGCAAGAAGGGCGATAAAATAGCTTTCAGTAGTTTGTTTGTCGATGTATTGCTGGTAGAGACTAGCAATAAATTCACAGCGATCCCTGAGAACTTTATCGGTGCGCCAAAAGTCATAAACTTCACCTCTGCGATCCGAGGGAATAATGGTTTCAATTAAGTATTGATAACTTTGATTGTGCATGGCTTCTTGGGAAATTTGTTCCGCCATACAAAGACTAATTTCTGGCGCAGTGACGCTACCTTTTAGGTGGGGAATATTACAGGTTTGTACGGAATCAAGAAAAGTTAGATAGGACAAAATACCATCATAAGCATATCTTTCTTCATCGGTAAGATGCCCGTATTCAGTCACGTCTTGAGTGATATCTAAGCGTTGCGGAATCCAGAAATTTTCGCGCATTTGTTGATATAAACCCACCGCCCAGGTGTAGCGGACATCGTTTAATTGCATCAGGTTAGTGGTGTTACCAAACCAGATCGAACGGTTTTTGATCGCATCATCTCCCGCTGGATTGAAGATCGGGGAAATGGGCATCGAATGGCAAGAATTAACTAAATGTAAGGACATGATTACTTGGATATTATGGCACTTTTAGGTTATAATAGATTTTCGGTAAAAAGTCAAATGTTTTGATTTTGATTAGGAATAAATTCAAAATCTAGGGCTTCTGCCAAAGTAAATGGGCAATCCTTCGGGAATTTCTCTAGGTTTATCCCTGTTTCAATAGCGGCTTTTTTTCTGGCCTTATTATAGCATTTTTTTAAATTGTCTTCTGTTAAAAAACTCTTAAGACTAGGGCTATTTTCTAAATCTTCTTCGATTCTCTCGCGATGCTCAAAAAGGGTTAATGCCCAGCTTCTGGTTTGTTTTTCTGGCTCTTGTAAGTATTTTAGTAAATGCCATAAAATTACGATCAGATTGCTTTTTAATGCTTTCTGTTGACTGATAGACATAGATTTTATTTCGTCAATTAAATTCTCTAAATCTAAATCAGAAAATTGATGATTTTCTAGTAAAGATATGGTTTTCTCTAGCCAGAGATAGTAGTCCTTTTCGTATAATTTCTTTTCCATAATTACCCACTTCACTTGCTTTTATACTCTGTCAATATTATTTTGAGATTTCAGGAAACCAATCCTCATTTAAAGCCTGTTCTATAGTGCAAATTGGAGCTAAACTGACCAAATTTTCAGCCATTCCAGATAATTCGATCAAAGAAATACGAGCTTCTTGAAAAGAGTTGTTAAAAATTTCAATTAGATAAGGCTGTAAACTAGGACTATCGGCAATAATTCTTTTTATGGCACGACGGAAATTCCTAATTTCATTTTTCCATCCTCTTTGATTATATTCTAATTCCGATTCCCAGTAAGCTAGTTTCAGCAAATGTTCTAATAACCGAGTTAAATAACTTTCTAAACTTCGTTTCTCACTTTTACCCATGCTACTAATTTCGTCAATTAAATTCTCTAAATCTAAATCAGAAAACCGATTATTTTCTAGTAAAGATATGGTTTTCTCTATCCAGAGATAGTAGTCTTTTTCGTATAAGTTCTTTTCCATAATTATCCCCCATTATTTTGATATTTCAGGAAACCAATCCTCATTTAAAGCCTGTTCTATAGTGCAAATTGGAGCTAAACCGACCAAATTTTCAGCCATTCCAGATAAATCCAGAAACAATTTACGGGCATTTTGATAACAGGACGAGAAAATTTCCGCTAGATAGGGCTTTAAACTGGGACTGTCTTCAATAATTTGTTGAATTCCTAGGCGAAAGTTACGAATTTCATTTTTCCATCCTCTTTGATTATATTCTAATTCCGACTGCCAGTAAGCTAGTTTCAGCAAATGTTCTAATAACCGAGTCAAATAACTCTTTAAGCTTTGTCGTTGGCTTTTGCCCATGGCGCTAATCTCCTCGATGAGATTATCTAAATCCAACTCAGAAAATTGATGATTTTCCAGTAAAGATATGGTTTTCTCTATCCAGAGATAGTAATCTTTTTCGTATAAATCACTCTTCATTGCTTAATCCTCTCCGAGAAACTCAGGAAACCAATTTTCATCTAAAATTTGGTCGATTGCTCCAATAGGTGTAGCACTTAAAGGTCTTTTATTGATGCTAGAACCTTCGACAAATAGATGGCAAGCATCCTCATAACATTGATCGAGAATCTCGGTGAGGTAAGATACTAAGTTTTTATGATGAGTTCCATCCTTTTTGTTGCTAATAATTCTTTTTATTTGAATGCGAAAATTTAAAATCTCTCGTCGCCACTTGTTTTTATTATAATTGCTCTTAGATTGCCAATAAGTTAATTTAAGTAAATGTTCCAAGAGTTTAGTTAGTAAACTCCCTAACTGCTGACGTTCTCTTCTGGAGATATATTTTATTTCTTCAATTAAATCTTCTAAATCCAACTCAGAAAACTGGCGATTTTTTAGTAAAGATATGGTTTTCTCTAACCAGAGATAGTAATCATGTTCGTATAAGTTCGTCTCCATATTTACTCACCTTAATTAACCATACTCCACCCAAATCATCAATCATTATTATTCTGATATTCAGGAAACCAATCATCATCCAAAGCTTGGGCAAGAGTGAGAATTTTTTCCCTGGGCAAAGTATTAATTTTTACTCCCATTTTTCTGGCTAGGATACGAAGGGCTGACTGATAACATTTATCAAAACTATTCTCTAGATAGGACTTTAAACTTGGATTATCATCAAGAACTTCCCATAAATCAATTCTAAAAATAGTAATTTCTCCTTGCCAGTGATTAGCATTATATTGACGTTCTGATTGCCAATAAGCGAGTTGCAGCAAATGTTGGATTATTCTAGTCAATAAACTTGTTAAGGTATGTTTTTCCTTAATACCCATACTTTTAATCTCCTCGATGAGATTATCTAAATCCAACTCAGAAAACTGGCGATTTTCTAGCAAAGATATGGTTTTATCTAACCAGAGATAGTAATCCTGTTCGTATAAAGTCTTATCCATAGCTGTGATTAGGTGATGAATAAGACTTATCTTAACCTTAATTAGCGCAACTAGAACAACTATCGTCAGACTCTCGAAAATTGTCCTTTTGTACGGTGCGGACATAATAAATCGCTTTACACCCCAATTCCCACGCCATGATTAGAGTATCAAAGATATCTTTAGCAGTGAGACAACGGTTAGGTTCTGCGGGGAAATAAACCCCTTCATTGAGGTTGAATAATAACTCCATAGAAATCCCCGTATCGATCCATTCTTGCATAGTGGCGATCGCTTTTACCACTTGCTGCTGTTCGAGGTTTTTATTCTCCGGATAAAACCAGAAAGCTTCTTCAATAAAAGGCGGCGCGATGGGAACGGTTCCCTTTGCCCATTTATCGTAGAAAAAGCGACTATAAACCGGCAAAACACTAGCGGTACATCCCTGTACCAAACTAGAGGAGGTATTAGGAGCAATGGCGGTAATATGGGAGTTACGGATGCCAAATCGTTGAATATCTGCGGCTAATTGTTGCCATCTTTGTGGTTGCACTGCGTTATTTAAAAACCATGCCACTGGTTTGGCACCGATTAATTTACCTTGACTCCATTCGCTACCCAAGAAAGCTTGATAAGCGCCGCGTTCTTTGGCTAATTCCATCGAGGAATAGGTACACCAATAGCCAATTTCTTCAAATAAATTACTAATTTCTGACAGGTTATTGTAGGATAACTTCCGTTTCGCTAACCAGTCAGCCAATCCCATCGCTCCTACCCCAATAGTGCGATATTTATCGTTGTGGTTTTTAGCATTATCAAAGGGAGGATTAGTGATATCGATAGTATTGTCGAGAATCCTGACAGCGATTTGACAATTAGACTCGATTTCTTCCCCGTCGATATTGGCTAAATTAAGGCTAACTAAATTACAGCAATGGGCAGTTTTATCGGGGGTGACATTCGAGAAACTCTCCGTGCATAAATTTACACCGGGGATATAGCCATCGTGTTTATTAGGATTAGCGCGATTGATGGTATCTTTGAAGGCAATGTAGGGCATTCCTGTTTCCACTTGGGAACGCATGATACTTTTAAATAAGTCCCGGGCATTGATTTTTTTATAGAGGACAATCTCTCTATCTAAATTAGCCTCTACTAAACGATAAGCCTCTTCAAATGCTTCCCCCCATAGTTCCGCTAATTCTATACCTAATTTATTGCGAACTTCGTAGGGATCTACTAATGTCCACTCGGCTTTATTTATCACCCGACGCATGAATTCATCGGTGATAACTAATTGGGGAAAAACATCATAAGCTTTGCGTCTTTGATCACCGTTTTCTGTCTGCATTTCCAGAAATTCTGGCACATCTAAATGCCAGATGTCAACACCGATGGTAACTGCCCCGGCGCGTCTTCCCCCCTGATTGACTGCAATAGCTGTATCGTTGAGTAATTTAATCCAGGGAATAATCCCACCGGAAGCATTAGCTTTCCCCATTACCCAGCTACCAGTGGCGCGAATTCTACTCACATTCACCCCGACACCGCCACCATTTTTTGAGATGCGGGCAGCATTAGTAATCTCGCCGAAAATGCTTTCTAAACTGTCGTCAATGGAGAGGATAAAACAACTGGTTAGGGAACCTTTGGGCGTGCGTAAATTGGCTAAAATTGGGGTGGCAAGAGAGATTTTTCTTTGGGCAATCGCCTGATAAAATTTCTTTGCCCAGGGGAGTCTATTAGCCGGCTCTTCCACAATGGCAAGCAGTAGGGAACAGGTTAATAATGCCTCTTGGGGTAACTCATTTTTGAGTAAATAACGGCTAGTGATTAACAAGGCCCCAGCGTAGTCATAATCGATATCCCAATCGGGATTAATCCAAGAACCGGCTTCTTTTAATTCTGCCTCGGAATAGATGAGAATCCTTTCGTCGTACAGGCGATTTTTAACTTGAGTTTTGACGGTTTTCTCGTAATTTCCGTACTGATAACCCCGCACTACCAAGGTATCTTTCCAAAGACTCCAAATATGCAATCTTCCCGCCACATAGCGCCAATCCGGTTCCTCGGGACTACACATTTCTAGAGCGCAATTGATTAAATTATCCTGTATTTCCCTAGTGGTAATCCCATCCCGCAGGCGTGTGGTTAAACCCGCTTCTAAGGCAATAGAATTGACTTTTTTGCCCTCACAAGCCCACTCTACCACGTCGCGAATTTTGCCGATATTTAAGCTTGTGGTGGAACCATCGCGCCGAATCACTCTAATTGCATGGCTGCCCATATTCGCTAAAGGGGTAGAACGAAAGGGTATTACTTCGTTATTTTTGTGAATGGAAACGGCAGTAGTCAAGGGCTTCGATTGCATAATTAGGAAGTTGCGGCGTTAAAAAATTTGACAAATTAATCTATTTGTACTAGAGTATTCTATCAGATTTTCTAGGAAAACACAACATCTAGCGTCTTAAATAATCCTATCACTCTATATATGGTATAGCGAGGATTGTTTTGTTCCCCAAAACAGTGTTTTAGGTGACATTTTCTGGCAAAAATTCTGGATTTTTCCTAGAAAAAATAGTTCTTTTGTATGCTTGACAAAAAGCTTTTTCTTTGATGGAAAAACAGACTGACTGCTGAGGAGGTTGTGGTGAGATTTTATTTGTTCTTAACTTTTCGATAATTTAAGACAAGAGTGGATTAAAAGTCAAATTTCCTCGGAGAACCTCTGAGAGAGTAAAATTTCTCTTTTCGCTATTTAGTGTCTTACCGCTAGAATAATAGGACAAAAACGCTATATATAGCGTCTAGCCAGCAGAGGACAAGGATGAAATATTTAGAAGAATGGCGTGATAGCGGGGTGGATGCGGAGTTAATCGCTCTCAATGTCACCGGTTTAGCGGGGCTATCTCCCAGTGAATACCTACTCTACTCCCAAGAATTACCGCGACGCAATGATGGCAGGGTTAGGGATAGTATTCTCAAGCGTTATGAACATACCAGTCAAGGCGGTTGGTGGTGTTCAGGAATTGACCTATTAACGGGTAATTATGACCTTTGGGGCTGTTTTAAGCCCGATTTTCCCCGTTTAAGCTTCGATAAGGCTAAACCGATTAAGTACGAACATCCCCCCCAAACCCCTACGGGAGTCTTTGCTTTGCGGGTTCCCCAGAAAATTTGGCAAAGGATAGCCCAGTCTATCAGTGTTAATATTTTAACTGAAGAAGTGGATAATAAGCAAGAGGATCTCGGTTTTTGGTCTTGGGTAATCAAACATCCAGAGATACCTATTTGTATTACGGAAGGGGCGAAAAAAGCGGGAGCATTACTAACAGCAGGTTATGTGACAATTGCCTTACCTGGAATTCACAATGGTTATCGAACTCCTAAGAACGAATTAGGCAGGAGAATCGGCAAATCTCATCTAATTCCGCAGCTAGAAAAATTAGCTAATTCGGGACGAAAGATTTATCTAGTTTTTGATCAAGAAACTAAACCAAAAACCCAACAAGCGGTTAATTTAGCTTTACAGAGAATGGGTTATCTATTCAGTCAGGCTAACTGTGAGGTAAAGGTAGTTACTTGGGATGCTGCTGACGGTAAAGGGGTGGATGATTTACTAATCAATCGAGGAGAAGACTACTTTCAACAAGTCTATCAAAAAGCCACCTCTTGGGAAATTTGGAAGGCAGCGAGTTTAAATAGGTTAACCCTCTCACCTCATCTAGAGTTAAATAGCCGTTACTTGCCAGATATGTCTATCCCGACATCAGCGCAGTTAATGGCGATTAAATCAGCTAAAGGTACGGGAAAAACTGAGTTTTTAGCCAAGATAGTTAAACAGGCTATTGCCAATCAACAAAAAGTTTTGGTTATCGGTCATCGAGTCAAACTGGTGGAGGAGTTGTGTCAACGCTTTGGTTTAAACTATATCAGTCAAGTTAGGGACAATCCTTCGGCACAAATTTACGGTTATGGTTTATGTATTGACTCTCTCCATCCCCAATCACAAGCTAAATTTAAAGCGGAAGATTGGCAAGGAGCTATTATTATTATCGATGAGATCGAACAGGTTCTATGGCATGGGTTAAATGGGGATACTTGTAAAACTAATCGTGTGGCAATTTTAAAATCCCTAAAGTCCCTGCTGCAAACTGTGGTCAGCAGTGGGGGAAAAATCCTAGTTGCCGATGCTGATTTAAGTGATATTTCCCTAGAATACTTAACTTCTCTAGCGGCGATTGAAATAGAAACTTTCTTGATTAATAACGAGTGGAAACCCAGTTATCAGCAAGCTTGGCGAGTTTATAACTACTCTGATAATACTCCCCAACAGCTAGTTAAGGATTTAGTTAAACATATTAAAGATGGAGGAAAACCCTTTGTTTGTCTATCAGCACAAAAATTAACCAGCAAATGGGGAACAATTACCCTAGAATCCTATCTAAAAAAGCAATTTCCTCAAAAGAAAATTCTGCGGATAGATTCAGAGTCATTGCAGGATTCTAGTCACGATGCTTATCAGGCGATTGGCAATTTAAATCAGTTGTTAATTAACTATGATATAGTTCTAGCTAGTCCTGCGATCGAAACGGGAATTAGTATTGATATTCAGCAACACTTTACCTCGGTTTGGTGTCTAGCACAGGGAATTCAAACTCCCACTTCTATCGCTCAATTTTTAGGGAGAATTAGAGAGAATATTCCTCGTTATATTTGGTCAGCAGTGTACGGATTTAATCAGGTGGGCAATGGTTCCACTTCTATCCCCAAACTTCTCACCTCTGGACACCGATTAACCGAGGTGAATATTCGCTTACTACACCAATCAGATTTAGAATCTCTGGAGGATTTAGATACAAGTTTTCAAGCGGAATCTCTCCTCTGCTGGGCTAAAATGGCCGTGCGAGTCAATGCTTATATGCTTAACTATCGTCAGTCAATTCTAGGAATTTTACAAGCAGAAGGTCATAGAATTAAAGAACGGAATCAGGAAGAAGAAATAGAAACAACTAATCAGTTAACGGCAGCAATTGAGGAAATTAGGGAACATAATTATCGTTCTGAATGCGAGGCCATTGCCAGCGCAGCCGAGATCACGGAATCAGAATATCGTTGGCTAAAAAAACAGTTAATTAAGTCAGTGAAAGAAAGGCGAATTCTCAGGAAATATGACCTATACAAACGCTATGGAATTCCCGTCACTCCGCAATTAGTGATTAAAGATGATCGGGGATGGTATCAAGAACTACGCTTACATTACTTTTTGACAATTGGGCGACAATTTTTGTGTGATCGAGATGCTTTAATTGCGCGTAAACTGATAGAATCAGGTCACGGAAGTTTATTTATTCCCGATTTTAATGGTAGTCAATTAGGAGTGATTATCGGGACGTTAGAAGTGTTAGGAATTGCCGTATTATTAGCTAATCCTGAAAGAGAATTAAATAATCATGATGCCGATTTACAAAAAATGGCCGCCATCGCCATTAAAAACCGCAACGAGATTAAAACTATCACCAAGATTAATCTCTCTGATACTTCCCGTCCTCTGACGATTATTCGTAATTGTTTAAACTTGTTAGGTTATGAATTAACCAGCAAGGGCAGCCAGAGAATTGCTAAAAAATCTCTAAAAGTTTATCAGATTGTTGCCCCCCAGGATGGTAGAGAACAAGTGTTTCAGCAATGGTTGTTTAGAGATGAAAAATGTGCGGGAAGTTCTGAGATTTGGTATGAAGACTATCTCTTTTCTCTCCCCCAGAAACCATCTCTAGGCGAACCGGAAAATGCTTATATTCAATTAAGTCTAGAATTATAGTCTAGCTATGGGGAGAATTGCCTATTTCAGCGATTTTTTTGCCTAAAATGACCACATCAGCCAGAAAATCTTCTAGATCGGCGATTTGAGGTAAATAACCCCATCGTTGAAAGCCGAATTTTTCAAAGAGACGAATACTGGCTTGATTGTGGGCAAAAATAATACAGATAAGATTAGATATACCCAGTTTGGGACAGCGCTCCAAGGCATATTCTACTAATAATTTACCGATTCCACGACCTTGATAATCGGAGGCAATGTATAAACTAACCTCTGCGGTTTTTTGGTAAGCGACACGACCATAAAACATCTGTAAACTGAGCCAGCCCACCACCCGACCTTCGAGTGCTATTACCCAGATGGGATACTGTTCAGGATCGTGCTTTTTAAACCATTCTCGCCGACTTTCGAGGGAAATAGGCTTTAAATCTGCGGTTGCCTTGCGAGTGGGAACAGCAGCATTATAGATCTCGATAATTGTTAGTAAATCTGTCTCTTTAGCCTCGCGAATAATCATGGAAGGTCAAGTAAAAAGGAAAAAAATAATATTGCTTATTTTCTATCTATCTATCTATCTATCGTGTTGATTCTCAGGATCAAGTATAATCCAATTTTGCCGCTTTATCCAGGCATATTACTTTAAAATTGAGTTTGATAGCGGACGGTAAACTCATTCAAATTGTAATCGTAGGAAAAGCGGATAAAAGACTGGGAATTGACTCGATAGACGGTTTCCAAATTGGGAAGAATATTAAAATCCGTTGCCCCGATCGCATTACTAACCGCATTCTCCACATCATACACGACTCCTTGGGCCAAGAGGGGAATCGCTAACTGAACCACTCCAAATTGAATTAATTGTTCTGTATTTTTCCCCTGTAAACCATTAAAAACTGACAGCAATTGTTCCCCCAAAAGTCGCACGATTTCCCCTTGGCTGCGGGGGGGAGTGCTGGTTAATTTAACTAGAGGAGTATTAAGCAATCCCTCATCTTCACCCCCAGCAAAAGCTACGGCTTGCAGACAATTAGCAGCTTTTTGTAATTCTGTATCTGTATAGTTTTCCTCTAGGGGAAAAGGGGGACTATCGGGACGAATTTGGCACACTTCATTGATATTACGTCCTAAATTTGGTAGCAAGCGGTTTAATTCCCCTTCAACGCTGAGGGTGACATCGATCCTTTGAATGCGATTGAGGCTATCATCGGGAATTTCATTGCTAGGAAAATCCCCCCCCGGACGGGAGATAGCAAAATCGCGAGATTGAGAAAATTCGCTGAGAATTGTTCGCAGTTGAATATCAACAAAGGGATTAAAAAGTCCCAACCCGCGACTAGAATCGAAAACAATAACATTTTGATTGCGTCGGTTAAGAAGAAAACGAGTATCGATGTAACTAACCCGTCCTCGCTCGAGATTAATCACTCCATTGGTTTGTAATTTCTCCAGTGAAGTGAGCGGACCGTTCAAGGTTAAAGCACCACTAAAATCAAATTGATACAAAGGTTCTTGTTCGATGGATAATCCCGCTAAGGACACTTGGAAATTATTTAAAACTGGAGTAATATTTGTCGTCTGAGGAATGTTGAGAGGCTGCAGCCAGCGACTCACTGGTTTATCGGTTTCTTGGTTAATTTCTGCGGTGCGAGGAAGAAAAACTTTCCCCCTAGAAAGACGCACATTCCCCCCGATAATTGGCTGCTGAATTGTTCCCGTTACCATGGCATTCCCAGCAATTAATCCCCGATAAAGACCATTAATTGCTATATCTCCCTCTTGAATATTAACTGTTAAGGGATTAGGATTATTTGTGATGGCTTGAAAGAAAGGTAAAACTCCCACCACAGAAATTTGTCTGTCAGCGATCGAGCCTTGTAATTCCTGTACTGTTAAGCTTTCAGGGGTTAAACCAATGCGGCCATTTACGGTTAAAATCTCTGGAAAAGCAACACTGCGGATAGCGGCATTATCGAGAGTAACTATACCATTTGCTTCTAAATCTTTGATTTTTAAACCCTCTTTTATATCTAATCTTCCCGTCGCTGAAAGAACTACCTCTCCCTCACCGTTAACCCATTCGATGGCGTTTTGACTGATAGCTTCAATTAATTTGATTGCATCGGTTCCCAATTTTGCTTGGATTTTTAATTGATCATTACCCGGTAAGGGAGGATAGGGAATGCTGGCATAGATTTGGATTGATTCGGAGGAGGTTGTCCGCAAATCAAAACGATACTGATTATAGGTAAATAAACCAATTATATCCTGATTAATATTTTGGGCATTAATTGCACCGTCAATAAAGGCAAAATTACCCTGAATACGAGGATTTAATAAGGTTCCTGCAATTTGTCCTTGAGTTTTTAGACTACCGGATACATCCAAGGGAAACTGGATAAAATTTCTCAAGAGATCGAGAGAAAGATTTTCCACGGAAAAACTTCCCTCTACTTTTTTTAGGGAAAAATCACCCGCTAAAAATACGGAAGAATCTCGTGATTTTAATCTAATCGGTTCTATCCTGAGCAACTGACGATTTAAGTTAAGATTAATTGTTACTTCATCAATCGGAATTAATTGGGTATCAGTGGTGACAATTCCGAGAGGGTTAACAATATTTACTGTCGGTCTTTGGGGTCGCCATTCCCATCTATTGCCCTGAAATTGTAAGCTAAGATCGGGATTTTTTAAAGTCCCAGTTAAGGCTATATTCGCTTGATAACGGCCGCGAAAATCTAGTTCGGAAGGTATCCCGACCACCCCTCTTTCCCGTGCTAATTGCTGGATTATTTCTTCAATTTTTGCCCGCAAATTTACCTGTTGTGCTAGGGAAGCTTCGGGATTACCTACTCCTAGGGGACTAAGTTGAATAGCCTGGTTATCCTCGGAGGAGAAAAGGGTGATTAAACTGGTTAAATCATAGATACTAGCAACTGATAATAAATCTTGAATATAACCTTGATCTACCCTGAGTTTAGCTTCTATTGCTTGAGTTTGCAAATTAAATAAACCTTGCAGATTATATTGACTTGCACCCGCTTGTAAACTCCCCGCTTGCAGTTGAACTATGGAATCCCGATAAATTAACTCTGCCGTTAATTTTTCCCCGATTAAGTTACCTAAACTAGGTTGATTAATCTCTAGTTGTCCCTTTCCCTGTAAGTTAAATAAATTGATGTCTAGATTAGCATTCACCTGTCCGGCAATCATCCCCGGAACATTGTAGGCTGCCGCGGGAGATATTTTCAAGATTTCTAGGGGAAAATCGGCAATCTGAACATTTAAATTTTCTCCGTTTCGTTTAGCTGTTGCTAGAAAGGGAGTTTTATTCCCAAAAGCTTGGCGAATATTTATCCCTAAGGGAAGATAGGGCAGCAGACAATTATTTTGTTGACACGGATCGAAAGTTAGGTCAATAATGTCCTGATTTCCCCGCAGATTTAAACTAATATTTTGACCGATTCCTGCTTGCATACTGCCTTGTAAGACAGGTTCAAAGAGTCGCTCATTAATGCTAAAGTTAGCTAAATTTATATCTCCTTTGATTTTTATATTCCCCACTTTTTGCCAAGCAGTTAGGAGATTTTTTGCCGTGATTTGTCCTTGAAATTGTCCAATCCCAGCTAGAGTCGATTCTCTTGGTTTCAAACGAGGATCGATCGGTAAAAGCGATATAATCTCAGCTAAGGGTACAGTAGCAAGGTCAGTTGCTGCCCGCAGATTTAAGTTAACCTCAGCGATATCAGGTTGACTGGTAAGATTAGCTAAAAGAATATTTCCGCGCACATCAAAGCTATTTTCTCCCCACTGTGCCGAAAGATTATTAACCTGAATCGGTGTTACTCCCTGCCAAATTTCTTGAATGTTTCCCGCTAAATTGGCCTTAAAATCTAAGTGAGGAATCGAGATTGATTTTATTCCTGGTAATTGTCCTAGTACGGCAGCGGGATTAAGATTAGCGGCAATAATATCACTTTGCCATAAATTATTATTCAGTTGTGCCTTAGCTTTAATTTCTCCTTTAGCCACATTAATACGAGAGTTAAAAACTGCTTTAATACTGCTTAAGTTGAGTCGTTTTTCTAGCAGGGAGTCGAAAATAGTTTGGGCATTTCCAGTTGCTTGAAAACTGGTTTGATCAATATTCAAAGCTAGGGGAATATTAGTCTGAAAACGCTCTAAGCTACCGAAAATATTAAAAATCCCTTTGTTTAATTGAATAGCCGTATTAATCGGATTATTATCTACTAATAAGCGAGCATTGCCTCTAATGTTGACGGTGGACAAATTAGGGATTTTTCCCGCTAGTAAATTATTGATTGCACCAGTGAAATTGACTTGGGTTTTTCCTAGACTAACAGGAATATTTATATTGGGTAAAAATGGATTTAAGTTAATGCCAGCCGTATTAACTATACCACTTAAAATACCTTGTTCTAGTTGTGCTGTCGTTCTTAGAGATTGACTATTGACAAATAACTGTATATCCCCTTGTCCGCGCCAAGTTTGTAAATCCGTTAAAGTACCGCTAATCAGAGAATTTATTCTACCAGCAAAGTTAATTTTTGCCCTGCCTAAACTGACGGGAACTGTTAAATTTTCCACTAGAGGATTGAGACTAATTCCCCCAGTGTTGACTGTTCCTGTCAGGAAACCTCGATTCAGTTTAGCTGTGGCAGTTAAGGGATTATTATCTACTAATAACTGCATATTACCGTCACCTTGCCAACTGGTGAAAATATTATTTTTATTATTTAGTAATTCCCCTAAATAACCTTGTAAATTAATCTGTGATCGCAGTAATTTAACCTGAGTTGGTAAGTTAGGCAATAGGGAATTAATCGGCAATCCCGCTAAGAAAGCTTTAGCCTGAAGATTTCCTTGCAATACTTGACTATTGACGAAAATCGTGCCTTGTTTACCGCTAATTCCTAAGTTAGCAATTCCGTTTAAAGTATTAACATTAAGTTGGTCAATTTTGCCACTAAATTGAATATTAGCTCTCTCTAAATTTAAGGGTTCTAAGGTTTCTAGGTAGGGGCAAATACTATCTACATATTGACAAACGATAGGCAGAAAAGGAGTCAATAAAAAGTTATTGCCCGTGATTTTTGCCTGGACTAATTTGCTGGTAAAATCACCATTACCATTAACCTGTAGTCTGCCGCCATTTGTTTTAATGATCGTATCGGTTACATTTATTTTGTTGCCCCCTAAAAATACTTTGCCCTCCCCAGCAACACTGATTAATCCTGACCGATTAACCCTGGGTATTTGCCAATTCATTAATAATTGCGGCAGTCCCAAACTACCTCTAGCTTTAATATTAGCTTGCAGATCGCCTATGTTAATTTGAGCGGGAATTGTTGCCAATTGAGATAATATTTTTCTCGTGGGAAAATTGGCTTGTAAATTCAAATTAATCGGCATTTTTGTCCCGTCAAGAGGTTGATTTTTTTGCAGGGATTGCAGAATATTTAACTGCAATTTTCCTTCCCCTTTAATTTCTCCACCTGCGACGGGTTTAATTTTAATTTTATCTAAACTAAGACGATTGAGATTTGTTTGAAAATTACTGGTTATTGATTGAATAGGAATTTGCTCAAAAATAATCGGTTTGCTGTTGCTAACGGTTCCTTTAATTAGAGGTTGATCTAGTTTTCCCGTCACTTGAAAAGTAGAGCGTGCTTCTCCCCGTAAATCTAGAGGTGATTGCAGATAAATAATTCTTAAAAGTTGTTGTAAATCTACCGATTCTAGAGCGACCTTGAGATGATAACCGGTTTGCCAATTTACTTCTCCCTTCACCTCAGTTTTAATCTTGCCAATACTTGCAATCGCCTGTTCAACTAATACTTTATCTCCCTGTAAATTTAACTTAGTTGTTAGCTTAATTGGATACTGGAAGGGTTGGAATTTTCCCGCTACATCTGTCACCTGAAAATTGCCATTACCTTCCGTTTGATTTAGCTTTGCCCAACTGGGAATATTGAGAGCAATATTAGCATTTACTTGTCCCCGATTTAATTGGAAATTGCGGTCGGGAATTAAAGTTAATAGTTCACTTAAGTTTAAACGGTCTATTTGAAGATTAGTTTGACTTTCGCCCGTTTTTAACGCCGTTTTTCCTTGAATTTTTACTTGACTTTTGAGGATTTCTGCGCTCAAATCGTAGCTGAGAGGTTGCTCTTGATTATCGATAAATCTTCCCTGACCATCGGCCTTAATTTCTATCGGTTTTTTCAGGGCATAGGGTTGAATAGTAATATCTCCCTTCTCCACCTGAAAACCCAGATTTAACCTGATGGGGGCCTCCCGGTCTAAGTTACTAGATATTTGAGCTAAATTATCGAGCCATTGACCATTTTCATCCTGATCGAGATAAATACTGGGATTAATTAACTTCAGATCAACTGGTAGCGGCAGACCTAAAAGTAAGGGCAGCGGATTTAATGCCAATTCGATCGCATCAATAGATAAACTATCGGCAGAATTGGCCGTAGCTGGAATTGCCGATTTACCGATACGAATGCGATTAAAATAAAAGCCCTCTATCTTACCTACCCTGACGGGTCTATGCAGCATTTCACTGAAGATATTATCTAAAATTGGGGTGAGACGTTCATAAACTAAATAACGAGTCGTAAAATAGCCAAGGGAAGTAATTCCCAGGAGAGTAATTCCCCCGACAATTAAAGTAGAAGGCCGGCGTAAAAATCGACCAATACTCAGAAAAAAATGAGGACGAGGAGAAGGATCGCCAGGGGAGTTACTCATAATTGTTGACCTCACACACACCAAAGAAAGGGCAATGGCTCACCAGAGCTAATGAACTATGATAATTCACCGCGGCACTGATAGCCTCAAATCGATTAATTGCCATTTTTTAGGCAATTATTGGGCTTAAATCCTGTGAGGAAGTCAAGGGCTGCGGCCAATTAAAAGCCTCTCCCCCCATCTTAACCTAAGACTCGAATGGCTGGCTAAAATTTTCGACAATCCGCCAAAATCTCGCCAGTTTCAACAGCCAACCGAATGAATATTGATCCCCCCACCAGTTCAAGCAGAATATTGTCAGGATAAATAGGTTCGGAAATTGAAGATTGAGAGAAAACTTGTGCAGACAGACAAGAATCCGGCGCAGTCTGGAACAACAACCAGAAGTATTCAGTCTTAGAATATTGGGACTAGCACGTCTATTTTTACTGCAAAAATCGTCTTATAGATAAAGATCATGAAAGCCAGATTATCGATCGCCCTAACCGCCCTAATGACCTTGGGCATAACTGCCACACCAGCGGCCAACTTTGACGAACAGGAGATCGAGCAGAGCCAGATAGTAGCGATCGCTCGTCCCTACGGAGGTAATAAATTTGACCTGCTAGTATTGGAACAAATCCAGGGAAAACAGAAGTGTTGGAGCGAAAACGGCTCAAATCCCGTCATGATCGACCCGCTGCTCCTCAACTTTGACTTTACCGGCATTTGTCGCCGCGCCACCGATAGTAATGGTTATTCTATCCGTCTCGATGGCCGGGATTTTGGGCTAGATTACATCCTGCGTATTGTGGAACGCAATGGCGAATTATACTTAGTGGGAACTCCCCGGGATGCTCGCAGACCGGAATTAGTGGTGGGAAGAACCCGAGGAATGCAAACGGGATTTATGAAAATTATCCTCGAACCGGGTTGGAGATTTAGCCGTCGTACTTTCCAAGGCAAAAGTTTAGGCCACTTCTACTTTAGCGGCAAAGAAGCGGAAGTTCTCGCAGCCGCCGGGAGACCGCCCATCAGCGAAACCACTCCCCCCCCCAGTTCTGGGGCCAGTTTTCGGGATATTAGCGGCGATATCTATAAAACTGAGATCGAAAAAGCGATCGCTCTTGGGGTAGTGGCCGGTTTTAAAGAAGATAACACCTTCCGCCCCGAAAACCCCGTCACCAGGGAACAATTCATCTCGATGATTATTGAAGGGATGGGAACTGTCACCAAAATTAACCTAGAAGATATTCCCCCCGGCAGCGGCAGTTTTAACGACGTAGAAGCGACGCGCTGGAGTGCCAAAAAAATCCAATGGGCCCGGGCTAATGGTATTGTTGCCGGCAAAGCTAACGGCGAATTCCGTCCTGGCGACCCCATCACCCGGGCCGAATTGATGGCGATTCTCAAACAGGCCGCCACCTACCTGAAAACTCAGCAGAAACAAGCCCCCGATTTAGCCCAAACTAAAACCCCCGTCAATTTTTCCGATACTTCCGGTCATTGGGCCGCCAGTTTAATTACCCAGATGTCGGGATTTTGCGGTGTGGCCTCTCCCTTGAACGAACAGGGTAGTGCTTTTGTACCAAACGATCCTGCCCGTCGTAACTACGCAGCAGCCGCCATCGTCCGTACCCTCGATTGTGTTAAAACCGCCAAAAAATAAGTAGGGTTTGCGGCAAAAAGTTTTTCCTAGGGGTAGGGTGTGGGGTTTCAGCCATTTTTAGGGGGTCAATTACCTAATTTTCAGGGCAAAAGTCCCCCAATTTTCCCCCCGCTGACTCCCAGTCCCGGAACTTTCAGTCTTTAATACAGCCTTTCTCGTAAAGGTGAAGCACAGAGTAATCCTTGCTCATTAAGTATTTTAGACGCAAGAACGAACCTCATCTATCTGAGAAACGCTGTAACCAGATTTAGTATGATTACTGATTACTGATCACTGATTACTGATTACTGATTGTGGTTGTTAATTTTTACTTTAGGTATGCCGTCGAGTATTCCCGCTAGACTAGGAAATAATGCACCTCGGCTAGACAAAATCCTATGGTAAAGCTGCTCGAAAATCCTCTCCGAGTGGGATTGCGACAAGAAAGAACCCCAGAACCCTTAATCTTAGTCATTTTTGGGGCATCGGGAGACTTAACCCAAAGAAAACTGGTTCCTGCCCTCTATCAACTGAAACGGGAAAGACGACTGCCGGCCGAATTAACCATCGTCGGTACAGCGCGCCGAGAGTGGAGTCATGATTATTTTCGCCAACAGATGCGCCAAGGCATCGAAGAATTTTCCGACGGGATTGGTAGTGAGGAATATTGGCAAGACTTCGCCCAAGGGTTGTACTATTTCCCCGGCAACATGGACGACCCAGAAAGTTACGCCAAAATGAAAGTCTTTCTGGAAGAACTAGACGGAATCCGGGGAACTCGCGGCAATCGAGTCTTTTATCTAGCGGTTTCTCCTAATTTCTTTCCCCCCGGTCTTAAAAACCTCGGCGCGGCCGGAATGCTGAAAGACCCGATTAAACACCGCTTAGTGATCGAAAAACCCTTTGGCAAAGACCTCAGTTCTGCCCAAGTTCTCAATCGAGTCGTACAAGAGGTTTGTCAGGAGAACCAAGTTTATCGCATTGACCACTATTTAGGCAAGGAAACCGTCCAAAACTTGCTGGTGTTCCGATTTGCTAACGCTATCTTTGAACCCCTCTGGAATCGTCAATTTATCGATCACGTCCAGATTACCGTGGCCGAAACCGTGGGAGTGGAGGAGCGGGCCGGATATTACGAAAAATCGGGAGCTTTGCGCGATATGGTGCAAAATCACCTGATGCAGTTATTCTGCTTGACGGCCATGGAAGCACCCAACGCTATTAACGCTGATAGTGTCCGCGGCGAAAAAGTCAAAGTCCTGCAAGCGACTCACCTGGCCGATATTAATAACCTAGAAAAATCCGCCATCCGCGGCCAGTATAAAGCCGGTTGGATGAAAGGAAAACCCATTCCGGGCTATCGGGAAGAACCGGGGGTTAATCCGGAATCGACCACTCCCACCTACGTGGCCATGAAATTAATCGTCGATAACTGGCGTTGGCAGGGGGTTCCCTTCTATCTGCGTACCGGTAAACGTCTGCCCAAAAAAGTTTCCGAGATTGCCATCCAATTCCGCCATGTACCGTTATTAATCTTCCAATCGGCAGCCCAACAAACTAATGCAAATGTACTGAGTATGCGGATTCAGCCTAACGAAGGTATTGCCCTCCGTTTTGAGGCGAAAATGCCGGGGTCGGAATTACGCACGCGCACGGTAGAAATGGACTTTAGTTATGGTTCCTCCTTCGGTGTCACCAGTGCCGATGCCTATAATCGCCTACTTTTAGACGCTATGCTAGGAGATCAAACCCTATTTACCCGTTCTGATGAGGTAGAAGAAGCATGGCGCATCGTTACTCCCGCTCTCGCCGCTTGGGACGCTCCCGCCGATCCCGCCTCCGTACCCCAATACGAAGCGGGTACCTGGGAACCCACAGAAGCGGAATTTCTCCTTAACCGCGATGGCCGTCGTTGGCGACGACTCTAATACAGTGAACAGTAATCAGTAATCAGTAAACAGTAAACTAAAAACTCACATCTGATAACAAGGGACGAATCTAAGACCTAATTGGTTAAGCTAAAAGCTTTGATGAGCTTAGTTTCTAACCTTCTTTTTAGGTAGGAGAATTGTCAGATTCTGTCTTTTGCCTCTTGCCTGTTGCCTCTTGCCTTCAGAAGCTGATAACTGATAACTGATAACTGATAACTGATAACTGATAACTGATAACTGATAACTGATAACTGATAACTGACATGACCACCCAAAGCCCCCCCATTGTCTCCCTGCAAGCACCGAAAGATGTTTCCATCGATGTGATCGAGCAGGAACTGCGCGATATCTGGCAATCCTATAATAATAATGAGGATGGTATGGCCGCCACCCGGGCCACCACCTTTAGCTTTATTGTCTATGAACCCGACGCGGTACAGGAATTGTTAACCCTTCTCGGCTATTACACCGGCCCGATTGATGGTATTGCCGGTCCGCGGACCCACGCCGCCATCAAAGTCGCCCAGAAGGACCTAGAACTAGAAGTAACTGGGCTTTCTAGCGATGAATTTGTCGCCAGGTTAAGGGCGGCCTGGGAAGCGGAAAAAAACGCCGAGGATGGGGCTAATCATCGTCAATACGCCGCCGATTTAGATGCGATTGGAGTGGCAGATGCGATCGCTGCCTCCAATCCCTGTCGCATTATTACCCTCTGTCCCACCGCCGAGGCCGATGAAGGGGTAAAAGCCTCCGTTTCTGCCTATTGTCCCGTTAACAAACGTAGTCAGAACACTTTAGTTTGCTGTGAATACGTCACTTTAAGCGGTACAGCGGAAGCCTTGGAACGAATTGGCGGCATTATTTCCGAGTTAACTATTCCCAGTTTGCCCAAATTTCTCTGGTGGAAAGCCAGTCCCGATGGCGAATATGGACTATTTAAACGTCTGGCCAGTCAATGTGATACGATTATCGTCGATTCCAGCACTTTTCGGGAACCGGAAACGGAACTGCTGCAAGTGGGAGATTTATTAGCAACAGATGTACCATTAGCTGACCTGAACTGGAGTCGTCTCGCTCCTTGGCAAGAACTAACCGCCGAGGCTTTCGATCCCCCGGAGCGCCGGGATGCTATTCTGGAAGTCGATCGCATCACTATTGATTACGAAAAGGGCAATCCTTGCCAAGCTTTTATGTTCCTCGGTTGGATGGCCAGCCGGTTACAATGGCGACCGGTGGGATATAGTCACCGGTCGGGAGATTACGCTATTCATCGGATTAGCTTCCTCGGTCAAGACCAGCGTTTAATTGAGGCGGAATTAGCCGGTGTTCCCGTGGCCGATTGGGGTGAAGTACAAGGGGATCTGATTAGTATTAAACTCAGTTCTACTAATCTTCAGGCCGATTGTTGTACGGTAATTTGTTCGGGAACTACCGGCTGTATGCGGATGGAAGCTTCGGGAGGGGCCCAATCTTGCCGCGTTGAACAAGTGTCCCATCTGGAAGACCAAAAAACAGAAACTCTGCTAGGTAAACAGTTACAGCGTTGGGGCCAGGACGTGCTTTATCAAGAAAGCATGAAAGTCACTAGCGCTATCCTCAAATTATCCCAACCGGATTAGGAAATTAGCAACAATAATCCCGCCAACTTTCAAGAGACCTTGTTAACAAGGTCTCTCAATATTTATACGGCAGTCAGCACTTAATTAAAACCGATAATTGTAAGTAGGTAGGCGTTAAAAATTATCAGACACCCCCCTTATCAAGTAGGGCAGGGGGGATCTAACCTAAAATCCATTTTTAATTTAATTATAACCAGCTACTTACCTTTTCAGAAAACAGGTTATCATAAAGACAGAGCTTTGCTTTCAAGGGGGCAATATGGTCGCAACCACTGAGAAACGCTACACAGTCGCAGAATACTTTCAACTAGAGGAAACTGCCACCGACAGACACGAGTATCGAGATGGAGAAATTATTATTATGACTGGGGGAACTCCTAACCATAATCGCATTGCCTTGAATTTCTGTAGAAAATTTCCCTTAACTATCCAGAATCAAGCCTATGATATATTTATCAACGATCTACGCTTGGCCATACCCGCCTATAATATGTACACCTATCCCGATATTATGATCGTTAAGGGGGAACCAATTCTCGAAAGAGGACGCACCGATACGATTACCAATCCACAGGTGATTATCGAGGTTTTATCAAAATCTACTCAAGACTATAATCGGGGTGATAAGTTTAAGTTTTATCGCTCTCTTGATAGTTTTGAAGAATATATTTTAATCGATCAATATGGTTATTATATAGAACAGTTTCATAAAAGAGGCGATCATTGGGCATTTCGGGATTATCACGCTCAAGAAGCGATTTTAACTTTGTTTTCTCTAGATTTTCAAATATCCCTGACAGATTTATATCAGCGAGTGGATTTTACTGCGATTGAAGTATCCTAATGATACTAAATCCGTTGAGTATAGGCTACATATCAGGACAGGCAATAGGTAATAGAGGCTATAGATAATCAGTCTTTAATAACCAGATTTGGTATTATAGTTCATAATTTATAATTCATAATTCATAATTCATAAAAAAAGGCGGGCCAGGACCCACCTTGTTTAAACCTGAGATATTAGAGATAATTAGGCCTCATCGAGAGCGGCAATACCGGGTAAAACCTTCCCTTCGAGTAATTCCAAACTAGCGCCACCACCGGTGGAAATATGGCTCATTTTTTCCGCCACTCCCACTTTTTCCACCGCCGCTACCGAGTCACCACCACCGATAATGGTAGTTGTACCTGTAGCAGTTAAATCGGCTAAAGTGTGAGCGATCGCATCTGTACCCGCCGCAAATTTATCGAACTCGAACACCCCCATGGGGCCATTCCAGAGGACAGATTTACAGCTAGATAAAGCTTTTTGGAAAACTTTCACCGAATCCGGACCGATATCCAATCCCATCCAACCATCGGGAATATTTTCGACCTTGACGATTTGGGACTTGGCATCTTTATCGAATTTATCCGCTAAGACCACATCGGTAGGAAGGAGGAATTCCACCCCTTTTTCTTTAGCTTTTGCCTCTAGGGATTTAGCTAATTCCAGTTTGTCTTCTTCCACCAAAGACCCCCCCACATTCAAACCGCGGGCCTTGTAGAAAGTAAAGATCATACCGCCACCGATGAGCAGTTTATCGCACTTTTCCAATAAAGTTTCAATCACGCCAATTTTACTAGAAACCTTAGAACCGCCGATAATCGCCGCTAGGGGACGTTGGGGAGTTTCAATAGCTGCTTGTAGGTAGTTTAACTCTTTTTCAATCAAATAACCCGCCACCGAGGGGCTGAGATAGTGGGTAACGCCTTCCGTAGAAGCGTGGGCGCGGTGGGCGGTACCAAAAGCATCATTAACGTATAAATCGGCATTAGCGGCTAATTTTTTGGCAAAATCGGGATCATTTGCCTCCTCTTCACCGTGGAAACGCAGATTTTCTAAAAGGGCCACTTGACCGTTAGACATTTGGCTAATCGCTGCCGTAACTCCCTCACCAATACAATCGGGACACATGACTACTTCTTGGCCCAGTAATTCCGAGAGACGTTTAGCCACAGGAGTCAGACGCAAATTTTCTTTAACTTGACCGTCGGGACGACCCATGTGGCTGCATAAAATAACCTTAGCCCCTTTTTTGATTAAATCCTCAATCGTTGGTAGTGCTGCCCGAATGCGGGTATCATCGCTGATTGCCCCGGTGGCTTTGTCCATGGGAACGTTAAAATCGACCCGGACTAAGACCCGTTTGCCCGCTAAATCGGCTTCTGTCAAATTCGCTACTGTTTTTTTTGGCACAGCCCATAACCTCCTAGATTGCTTACCGTACAATAAAGATTAAATCAGGGTATCGCTACTTGCGGCAATTACTTTGACAAAGATTATTTCAGATTTGGGGATCAGTTTTGCAGTTCCAAGACTGATTTGCCCAGAAAAATTTGATTGGAGAGACTTGCTAATTATGTTTGAGACGATTTTATTTCCCATTGACCACAGCCGCGAAAGTCGTGACGCGACCAGTAGTGTGATCGAATTAGTCAAAATCTTTGACAGTCGTTTGGTCCTATTGTCGGTGGTGGAAACGACAGCCACCGGAGAAATTGCCCCCGACGATAAGATGAGTTCGATCGAAGCGGTGGATCGATTGTTACAATCGGCGCAGGCCGTTTTCGCCCAAGCTGGCATCAAGGCGGAAATGATTGAAAGGGAGGGAATGCCTTCTTTTGTCATCTGTGATGTGGCCGATGAAGTTAATGCCGACCTGATCGTTATGGGTTGTCGCGGTTTAGGATTAACCAGCGAAGGCGTGTCCGAAAGCGTCACCACCAAAGTTATTAACCTTGCCCCCTGTCCAGTGTTGATTATCCCTTAATCAGTGAGCAGTTATCAGTGATCAGTGATCAGATGTGAGTTGTCAGTTCACTGTTTACTGGACGGCTACGCCGTGCCTTTGGCAACACTGAAACAAAGCTCCCCATCTCCCCCACTCCCCACTCCCTAATTCATAATTCATAATTCATAATTCCCACTCCCCACTCCTGTCTTCTGAGAGAAATGTAACGAATTGTGAGAG
This sequence comes from Microcystis sp. BLCC-F209, assembly GCF_041928595.1. Taxonomy (NCBI): domain Bacteria; kingdom Bacillati; phylum Cyanobacteriota; class Cyanophyceae; order Chroococcales; family Microcystaceae; genus Microcystis; species Microcystis sp. BLCC-F209. The sequence continues at coordinate 36,635 of NZ_JBHFLL010000320.1, read as the reverse complement.
TTTCAGCCGTCAACCCTTGAAAACTCGATCGATGGGGTTGCTTGAAGTAATTCTTAGGCCTAAAGTGTAATCTTAAAGTTTTATGATCAATTTTCCTGTTGATCGGAAAAAGGAGAACTCAAACACAATGGCTGAAACTGGATACAAACAGGTGGTGACACCCTACAATGATGATCCGTTCATTGGTCATCTAGCTACCCCCATTTCCGCTTCTGGTTTTACCAAAGCTTTTATTGGTAACTTACCTGCCTATCGTCCCGGTCTAGCTCCGATTCTGCGCGGTCTAGAAGTGGGTATGGCCCACGGTTATTTCCTCGGTGGTCCCTGGGTTGTCCTGGGTCCCCTGAGAGACTCGGAATACGCTAATCTCGGCGGCTTAATCCCCGCTTTGGCCATGGTTCTCTTGGCTACGGGTTGTTTAGCTAGTTATGGTCTTGTCTCTTTCCAAGGTAAGGCCGCTAGTGGTGATCCTCTGCAATCCTCCGAGGGTTGGAGTCAATTCGCCGCTGGTTTCTTTATTGGTGGTATGGGTGGTGCTTTTGTGGCCTATTTCCTCCTAGAAAATCTTGGTGTCGTTGATGGCATCATGCGCGGGGTTTTTAATCAATAATTAACCCTTGTTTTCCCTGTTATCATTTCCTTATTTTTTTACTAGGAGCGTTTGACATGACTGGTGACTACGCAGCTTCTTATCTGCCTTGGATTTTAATCCCGATCGTCTGTTGGTTAATGCCAGCCGTGGTTATGGGGTTGTTATTTATCTATATCGAGAGTGAATCCTAATTTAGCTCTAGGATTCCTACAATTAAGAGCTTGAAAATTAGCTATTTAATAGTTAGTTTTCAAGCTCTATTTTCTGAGGAAAAAGGAAAAAATTGACCAGATGAAAATGGGTAAAACCCTACACCCCACACCCTGGGGCCAGGGTGCATCCCACATTTGCAGAAATACCGACAATCAGCAATTATACTAAATCCGTTGAGTATAGGCTACTTATGAAGATAGGCAAAAGGCACTCATGCAAAAGGCAAAAGGGGGGATAAATAATCAGTCTTTAATAACCGGATTTAGAATTATCAGTGACTCTTAAATTAGTACAAAAATATGAACAATCGCGTGTAAGCATCTCACAGTTAACCTAATGCGCGGGGGGTTTGGGGGGTAGAACCCCCCAAAAGCTTGGATTGAGTGATAAAACCGAAAGTAACGCCCAATTTTAGGAGAAAGTTTCCCCTGAAAAATCCCAAATTAGTAGATTGACAAAAATGATACCAAATCCCTTTTTAATAGTGTGATTAACTCTCAAGTTATGAATTGTTTCTCCCCACACCCCACACCCCACTATCCTATACTTTTTAAACAGGATTTAGTATGAGATACACCCCTACCCCCACCGAAAAACTTTTTGCCGCAAACCCTACTTATAAAGCGGTTAGATAGCGGATTTTTTCCAACAAGAGGGAGGGTTGAATGGGTTTGAGGAGATAGTCATCAATGCCATGACGACCGAGGAAATTAACGCTGATTTCGGGGGTATCATTCAAGATTAGCACTTTACTGGCTTGAGTTTGACTGGATTTTTTTAAAAGATGACAGAGATGATATATATCGGGCATTTTTCGATCAACAATTATAATACTTGGCTGCACGATCTCAATTTTTTTGATAGCGGAGACACTATCGATTAACCAAATAACTTGATAATGTGCCACCATCAATAACTCACAAATAAGATTGGCAATTTCTTCGTCACTTTCAATCAAAACTATCGTGGGATGGTGGTGATTAAAATGGGGATTATGATCCGAGGGTTGGGGTTGGGATTTAGGTGGCTTTTGTTGAGGTAAACGAACGGTAAAGATGGAACCTTTATCTAAGCAAGATTCTACCTCGATCGTGCCGCGATGCAGTTCCACTAATTGTTTAGTTAAAGCCAATCCTAATCCCATACCACCATAACGACGTTTGCGGGAGCCATCCAATTGGGTAAATTTTTCAAACAGAAGCGGTATTTTTTGAGCAGGAATGCCGATGCCCGTGTCCTCTACTTGAAAAATGACCTGGCTGCCTTCTTTCCACAGTCTCAGGGTGACAGCACCCTGTTCGGGGGTAAATTTCAGGGCATTTTTTAACAAGTACAAAAGTATCTGCTGAACTCGATCATAATCGGCGTAAAAATAATGCTCTTTTTCGGTGATTTTCATCTCTAAAATCAGGTTAATTTCTTTAGTTTCTGCCTCCATTTTAATAATGTCTAAAACGTGATTACAGAGGTATTTTAGCGAAAATTGTTTAATATCTAAAACGGCTTTTCCTGCCGAAACTTGCGAGAAATTAAGCAAGTCATTGATTAATTCTAATAGTTTATTGCCGTTATTATGAATAACTTTTAGATAGTTTTTTTGTTTGTCGGGGGGTAAAAAATTATTGGCTGCTGAGCATTTTTGCAGGGTACTGGACAAACCGATAATACAAGTTAGGGGAGTTAATAACTCATGACTCATATTATTTAAAAATTCACTTTTGCAGAGGTTAGCGGCTTCTGCGGCCATTAAAGTATCTTGTAATTCTTGGGTTCTTTCTATTACCCGGCGCTCAAAAATATCTTTTTGTTCCTGTACTTGAGAATATAATTGCGCTTGGTAGATAGCGATAGCGAGATGTTCTCCAATCTGACCTAAAAATTTCTTTTCTTGCGGCAACCATCGGCGTTTTTCTCCACATTGATGGGCAATTAATAAACCCCACAATTCTTCTTGTACCACAATCGGGGCGATTAATTTTGATCGCACTTGGTGTTGTCGCAAAAATTCGGACAAACAGAAGGAAGAAGAATAGTTAACATCCACATCATCCACGGCCAGAATTAATCCTTGACGATACTTTTCCTTGTATTGGGGAATATAGGAAAAACAATCGTCTTCGGGGGTTAAATTTAACACGGAATTTATCTGGTCGGAAATGCGCGACTCGGAAGTTATTTTTCCCTTTCCCTCACCGATACCGGGGAAAAATTGATAAATTAACAATCGGTCCACTTGCAAAAATTCCCGCGCTTCCCTGACCACGGTTTCCAGAATCACCGGTAACTCCAGACTCTGACGCATTTGGGTGATGACTTGGTTTAATAATCTTTCCTGTTCGATTTGTTGGGATAGGGCAGCTTCTACCGGTTGACAAACGGAGAAGATGCGGGGACAACCCACCTCAGCAGCCGGAGAAGAAATTATCGAGAGAATTTTGACTAAAATTTTATTTTGAAAACTGCTGACATTATTGGACACAGGCAGATTTAAAATTTGATAACCCTGCTCAATTTTCGGGTGGTGGAGAGACTTGGCAGCCAGTCCTTGCAGAAAATTTTTAATCGTGTTCGCTTCAAAACTAATGCGGACTTCGTACTCAAAACCATGCTCTTGGGGACTGGCTAACAATAAAGCTTGTAGGTCGGTGGAAAGCAAGAGTTGATAGATTTCCCCCGTCTTTAGGGGCAGCTCTCTTTCACTGAGACTAATCCTCGGCACTGTCACCTGTAGCGTCAACTGTCCCCACCAAGAACGAATTTGTTCGAGGTGAGTAGATGATAACACTTGACAGCAAACATAAGCGGGAGAAGCATTCATTTATCAGTTATCAGTTATCAGTTATCAGTTATCAGTTATCAGTCATCAGTTATCAGTTATCAGTTATCAGTTATCAGTTATCAGTTATCAGTTATCAGTTACCAGTTATCAGTTATCAGTTATCAGTTATCAGTTATCAGTTACCAGTTATCAGTTATCAGTTATCAGTTATCAGTTATCAGAAGGCAGGAGGCAGGAGGCAGGAGGCAGGAGGCAGGAGGCAGGAGATAGGGTGGTGGGGTGTTGGGGTTTTAGGGTTTTAGGGTTTTAGGGTTTTAGGGTTTTAGGGTTTTAGTTGAAATTCCCCCACTTCCCCACTTCGCTACACCCCAGTCATCAGTAAGGTGTTGGGGTTTTAGGGTGTTGGGGTTTTAGTGAAGATTTTTCTTAATCCCTATCCCCTAACACCTATTCCCTGTTCTTTAAATTGCCGCAGACAGATATAATCATCTCTATCTACCCAACAATGATCCCTCGATCGAGACCCCGATTCCCGAAACCTAATCATTATTTAACCTGACTCTCAAAACTTATGCACCGAATTGCTCCCCAAGCGGGTGGTTGGACAGCAGATACCGAAGGGGTGATTGTTATTGACCAAAATCCGGCCCCGATTGTTCTCCTCACCATGGCTGATACCGATATTCAAACTCTAGCGGCAGCTATCGACCATCTACCGGATAATTTTCCCGCAATTCGCGCCCTCAATTTATCCCAGTTACAACAGCAATACAGTATTGATAACTATGGGGACAAGGTACTATCCCAAGCAAGGGTGATTATTCTTCGCTTATTGGGGGGACGGGGGAGTTGGTCCTACGGGTTGGAAGTAGTTAAGGAAATTGTCGAGGAAACTGGTGCGACTTTATTTGTCCTCCCGGGAGAGGATAAACCGGATTTAGAGTTGATGAGTCATTCCACTGCTTCCCTGACTACTGTTAACCAGTTATGGTGCTATTTCACGGAAGCAGGGATAGATAACTGGATTAATGCTGCTAAATTTATCGCGCATACCTGTCTCCATCTCGACTATCTTCCCTCTCCTCCTGGGGTTGTCCCTAGGTTGGGAATCTATTCCCAGACAACCCTATCCCAACCCCAAGCACGGACTTGGATACTTTTCTATCGTTCCCATTATCTCGCGGGTAATACCAAAGCTATCGATGCTTTAATCAGTGCTTTCACCCAAAGAAACATTGAAACTGTCCCCATCTTTCTCTCCTCTCTCCGGGAAATCGAAGTGCAAGAGGAACTATTAACCCTCTTTTCCCACCATCCCCCAGACCTAATTCTCGACACCACTAGCTTCTCTATCCAGCGACCGGAAGACAAACAAAATCATCACTTCTGGCAGTCCCTCAATAAACCCATCTTCCAAGTAATCCTCAGCAGCAGCAGTTTAGAAGCTTATCAACAGGGTTATCAAGGTCTTTCCCCCCGGGATGTGGCCATGAATATCGCTTTACCGGAAATGGATGGCAAAATTATCACCCGCGCTATTTCCTTTAAATCTGTCCTCACCCGACATCCGAAACTAGAAACGGAAATAGTTATCTATCAACCCCTCCCCCACCGGGTTGATTTTGTCGCTGATTTAACCGCAAACTATTGTCAACTCTCCTCCCTTCCCAACTCCCAGAAAAAAATTGCTCTCATTTTCCCCAACTATCCCAATAAGGATGGTCGTATCGCTAACGGAGTCGGTTTAGATACTCCCGCTAGTGGTTTAGAAATTCTTCGCGCATTACAAACCCAAGGTTATACCCTCACCGACCTCCCCGACCATAGCGACGAATTAATGCGATTGCTTATTTCCGGTATCACTAATGACTTGGAGACAAGGGAATTAAAACCTATCTATCAATCTCTCTCCCTAGAAGCATATCTAGATTATTTCTCCTCCCTTCCCCCCGATAATCAAAGCGCTCTGCTTGACCGTTGGGGACATCCAGACAAGGATTTTCCTATCCCCGGCATCCAGTTAGGTAATGTCTTTATCGGTATTCAACCTTCTCGCGGTTATGACCTTGACCCGACTCTTAATTATCATTCCCCCGACCTGGAACCTACCCACAGCTATCTCGCTTTTTACCATTGGTTACGACAGGAATTCCAAGTCACTGCCGTGATTAATCTCGGTAAACACGGCAATTTAGAATGGCTACCCGGGAAGAGTCTCGCTCTTTCTCCCCATTGTTATCCCGAAATTGCTTTCTCGTCGCTGCCGAATTTTTATCCTTTTATTGTCAATGACCCCGGAGAAGGGTCCAGCGCTAAAAGACGTTCCCAAGCTGTTATCATCGACCATCTCACCCCCCCAATGACGCGAGCGGAATTGTATGGGGATTGGGAAAAGTTAGAGTCCCTCATCGATGAATATTATCAGGCAGAATCTCTTGATCCTTCTCGTTTAGCTCTGATTCGCGAGCGGATTAACGATCTGGTGGCGAAAACTAATCTCGATCGAGAGCTAGGCACGATCTCGCGTAGCGAGCGCGTTGCGACCAGCGCCTCCTTTAGTCAATTTCTCACCCTCGTGGATGGTTATCTCTGTGAACTCAAGGAAGCACAAATCCGCGACGGTTTACATATCTTCGGTCAATGTCCCCAGGGTCAGCAGTTAATTGATTTAATTCAATCGATTGCCCGTTCTCCCAGTCCCGACCGCCCCGGTTTAACCCGTTCGATCGCCCTTGATCTCCATCTCGACTGCGACCCCCTGACGGAATATAACGATACTACTACTTATCTGGAAGGTCTCGCTCAGGATTTAATTAGCCGGAAAATTGAACCTGTAGGCGAAAATACGGCAAAAGAATTGGTTTGGCTAGAAAATCAGTTAATTCCTGCTTTAAAACAAACCCCCGATGAACTTATCTATCTCTTAAAAGGTCTCGCTGGCGAATACGTCTCCAGTGGTGCTTCTGGCGCTCCTACCCGCGGCCGTCCCGATGTTCTCCCCACCGGCAGAAATTTCTATTCTGTCGATACCCGCGCAATCCCCACAGAAACCGCGTGGGAAGTGGGAAGAAAGGCCGCAGAGGCACTAATTGAACGTTATACCCAAGAAAATGGCGAATATCCCCGCACTTTGGCGATTTCTATCTGGGGAACTTCGACGATGAGAAATAGTGGCGAAGATGTGGCCGAAGCCATGGCTTTACTGGGAATTCGTCCCCTTTGGGATGGTTTTTTCCGTCGGGTGGTCGGGTTTGAAATCCTTACCCCGTCTAGCTTAGGCCGTCCTCGTATTGATGTGACTGTTCGGGTATCGGGCTTTTTTAGGGACAGTTTCCCCAGCATACTACATCTTCTTAATTCTTGCATAAATGCGGTAGCTTGTCAAGAGGAAGAGGAAAAAATTAATCCTTTAGCGGCGAAAGTGAAGACAGAGAGGGAGTTTTGGCTAAGTCAGGGCTTAGGAGAAAAAGAGGCGAAACTGAGAGCTACTGCCAGAATCTTTGGCTGCAAACCTGGTGCTTACGGGGCCGGTTTACAGGGGTTAATCGAGTCACAAAACTGGCAAAATGATCAAGACTTAGCTAATGCTTATATTAACTGGAGTTGTTATGCCTATGATAGCCAAGGAACTGCCCATTCTTTACCGGAAGTATTGAGAAATAGACTGCAAGAATTAGAGATAGTGCTGCACAATCAGGACAATCGGGAACACGATATTTTCGACTCCGATGACTACTATCAGTTTCAAGGCGGCTTAACTGCCAGTGTCCGGGCTTTAACCGGCAAAAATCCCGTCACCTATTTTGGTGATCATTCCCGTCCGGAAAATCCCCGCATCAGAAGCCTAGAGGAAGAAATTCGCCGCGTTTACCGCTCGCGAGTGGTTAATCCCAAATGGATAGCGGGAGTGATGCGACACGGCTATAAAGGCGCTTTCGAGATGGCTGCGACCGTAGATTATATTTTTGCCTACTCTGCCACTACTCATCTGGTGGAGGATTTTATCTATCAGGGAGTAGCCGAAGCTTATTTATTTGACGACAAGGTACAACAATTTATTCAGGAGAAAAACCCCTGGGCATTGCGAGATATGGCCGAAAGATTATTAGAAGCTCAACAACGGGGATTATGGACCCAGGTGGACCAGAAAACTTTAGATCGATTGAGGGCAATTGTCCATGAGGCCGAAGGAGCGATCGAATCGGGTCAGTAATTGATAACTGGTCTAGAATCAATCTATCAAGAAATTGCTCAAATTACTTTAGTAATGAGAAACGGGACTAAATAATGGCCGGAATTGAGGGATTGAGGATTAAAAATTATCGAGCGCTCAAGGATATAACCCTGGGCAAGTTATGGAATACTCAAAATCGAGATTCTCTGACACCGATGACGGCCGTTATCGGCAAAAATGGTGTGGGAAAAAGCACACTTTTTGATGCCTTCGGTTTTTTATCTGATTGTCTTAAAGGAGGAGTAGAAGAAGCTTGTGATGCGCGAGGTCGGGGCGGGTTTGAGCGTCTTCGTTCCCAGGGTCAGGAAGGAAGCATTGAATTTCAGATTTATTACAAAGAAGATTACAATTCCCGACCAATTACCTATGAATTAGCTATTGATCTAGATACGGATAATAGACCTTATGTAAAAAAAGAAAGACTCAGACAGAGAAGAAAAGGTCAAAAGACCGGATGGCCTTTTTCATTTTTACTCCTCGATGAGGGGAAAGGAATCGTCTGGAAAGGAGAAGAAGAAGGAAAACAAGTAGAAGAAGGTCAAGACCATTTTGATTTACTTAAGTTAATAGAAAAAATTCAACAAGAAGCTGATGAGGAAAGCAAGGAAACCGAGTTAGTGGAACTGAATGATAAGCGCAAACTAGGAATTGCTACTTTAGGTTCTCTCAAACAGCATTCGAGAATTTCCCTATTTCGGAGATTTATTGAGGGATGGTATCTCAGCTATTTTACTCCCGATGCGGCCAGAAGTTTGCCCCTAGCCGGACCACAGAAACATTTGAATATCCATGGAGATAATCTCGGTAATGTGGTGCAGTTTATGGAAAGAGAGCATTCCAAGAAATTTCAGAATATACTTAATAGTATTTCTCGTAAGATACCGGGTATAGAAAAAATTAGCACCGAAAAAAGTCCCGATAATCGACTATTATTAAAATTTAATGATCGGGGATTCCAAGACCCATTTTATGTACAGCAAATGTCCGATGGTACTTTAAAAGTATTCGCCTATCTCTTACTGTTAGAAGACCCTTCTCCACCGCCATTTATCTGTATTGAAGAGCCAGAAAACGGCTTATACCATAAACTATTAGAAACCTTGGCTCAAGAATTTAGAAAACACGCCACAGGACAGAGAGGAAGTTCTCAAATTTTTATCACCACTCATCAACCTTATTTTGTTGATGCTCTCCAGCCAGAAGAAGTTTGGATTCTGGAAAAGGGTGATGATGGTTTTTCTCGGATTAAACGGGCCAGTGACAATCCCTTAATCAAGAATCTCGTCTCAGAAGGATTGACCCTTGGTAGTCTTTGGTATAGTGATTACTTAGATGAGAGATAAGGTCATGCACTTTGAAATTTTGGTCGAGGATTTGTCGGGAAAAAAAGCACTTGATATTCTAATTCCTAAGATTATTGACATGAATGCAGGTCATACATTTAGGGTTCATTCCTATAAAGGCAGTGGTCATATTCCCAGAGACTTACAGTCTGTTTCCGATCCTAGCAAACGGATTCTTCTTGAGCGACTACCTAAACTGATTCAAGGATATGATAAAACTTTTTCTAGTTACCCTGATAATTATGCTGCTGTGCTGATTGTGGTTGGCGATCTGGATAATCGATGTTTTCGAGAATTTCGACAAGAATTAAGCAATTGTCTGGAAAAATCTGCTATCCAATCCCAAATTTACTTCTGTATTGCTATTGAAGAGGGAGAAGCTTGGTATTTAGGTGATATTAATGCCATAAAAATTGCTTATCCCCAGGCCAAAAGTGCTGTCTTGGATTCCTATATTAATGATAGTATCTGTGGTACTTGGGAAAAACTGGCAGATGCTGTATATAAAGGTGGAGCGAAACAATTATCTAAGTTAGGTGGAGCTTCTGTGGGTCAAGAGAAAACAGTCTGGGCAGAAAATATTTCTCCTCAGATGAGTGTGGATATTAATCGATCGCCCAGCTTTGGCTATTTTCGAGATAAACTACGTCATCTCAGTCAGGAAGAATCAAGATAAAGAGGGCGAATGCAATTCGCCCCTACAATAAATAATATTATGGCGACAATGGTAGGGGCGCACCGCGTGCGCCCAAAATGTCATTTAGATATTTCTCCAAAAATAACGGAGCAAAAAATCTAGAGACATTGGGGCGTACTGTAAACAAGCCTAGGGATCGGGTTTGTTTCAGCTTAGTCTCTGGGACGACTTAGGGCCAGAGAAAACCTCAACCTCAACCGGTTTTTATCTGCGATCGCCTGTTCGTTCCTTATCAAGGCTTGACATAAAAAGCGCAATAATGTTATAATAAGGAACTGGCTTAAGCCAAAGACAGCAGGGGCGAAACAGCTTAAATACCCTGCCGAGGTCAAAGCGAGAAAACAGCGGCCAAAAAGACTAAAGAGAGAGATATTTTCTGTCTTGGTCGTGCCTGAACTGAATTCTCTCCACTCAACCCCGGCGCTACAAGGGGTTATTTTTGCGCCTCTGGAACCAGTCCCCCGCGTACAGGAGGTGAACAAGGGATGGGGAGAAGCAGAGAAAGCAAGGGAGTAATTCTAGAAGAATTAAAAACCTCCCTTAGCGAAGCTCAATTAACGATGGTCATCGACTATCAAGGTTTAACCGTCGCTGAAATCAGCAATCTACGCCGCAAATTGCGCCCCACAGGAACGATTTGTAAAGTCACCAAAAACACTTTGATGGGATTGGCAATTGCTGAAGATAGTGGCTGGGAACCGATGAAAAGCCTTTTATCGGGAACATCCGCCTTTCTGCTGGTAAAAGAAGATATTGGTGGAGCTTTCAAGGCCTATCAAGAGTTCAAAAAAGAAAGCAAAAAAACCGAATTGCGCGGCGGTGTCCTCAAAGAAGGGACAAAAGGTCAACTGTTGACAGAAGAGCAGCTCAAGGCGATCGCTGACTTACCGTCAAAAGAACAGTTAATCGCTCAGGTCGCCGGGGCAATCAACGCCATTGCCACCAAACTGGCCCGCAGCATCAACGAAGTTCCCGCATCTTTGGCCCGTGCCGTCGATGCCGTGGCCCGTCAAGAAGAAAAAGAAGCGGCTTAAGACCGCGCCAATCGCTCACTTAAAACAATTAGGAGTCTAACCCATGTCTGCTGTAGCTGAAATCTTAGAAAAACTGAAAACCCTGACCCTCTTAGAAGCTGCGGAATTAGTCAAAGGCATCGAAGAAACCTTCGGAGTTAGCGCCGCTGCTCCGGCCGGTGGCATAATTATGGCTGCCCCCGGGGCTGCTCCCGCGGCCGCCGCTGAAGCTGTGGAAGAACAAACCGAATTTAACGTTGTTCTCGAAGAAGTTCCCGCCGACAAGAAAATTGCTATCCTCAAGGTAGTGCGCGAATTGACCGGTTTAGGACTCAAAGAAGCGAAAGACCTAGTAGAAGCCGCTCCCAAAGCGGTTAAAGAAGGCACCAACAAAGATGATGCCGCCGCCATCAAGAAAAAACTGGAAGATGCCGGCGCAAAAGTTAGCGTTAAATAGATCGCCACTGATTCTGGGGATGTAATCTAGATCCCCAGACGAGCCGAAAAGCTCGTTTCCTGATACTATAGGATTGTCATAGCAATCTTGTAGGATGTCTAACCATGGAGAGCGTCGCTTACATTTTGGTTTTAACTATGGCTTTGGCGGTAATTTTCTTCGCCATCGCCTTTCGGGAACCGCCTCGGATTCAAAAGTAAATTTCTTAACTCCGTTGAGAGTAGTTCACGTTAATAATTTTTTTCCCGAGCCGCCCGCTTGTCAAAAGCAGGTTAGCGGCTCTGGTTTTCCTATTTAAAGGCTTAAATTAAAGGTTCCCCTCACCGAGCGCCTCCTATGCAATGCCCTAATTGTCAGCATACCGATAGTCGCGTTTTAGAGTCTCGTTCCTCGGAAAACGGTCAGAGCATTCGTCGTCGTCGTGAATGCTTACAATGTAAACATCGCTTCACTACCTACGAGCGCATCGAATTCGTGGCGATCACAGTGATTAAAAAAGATGGTAAACGGGAATCTTTTGATCGCTGCAAACTGCTGCGCGGTATCGTCCGGGCCTGTGAAAAAACTGGCATTCCCCCCTCAAGATTAGAGGCGATCGTCAATGATATCGAATCCCGTCTGCAGCAAGACTCAAAACGGGAAGTAACCAGTCAGGAGATCGGTCAATTAGCCCTAGAATACCTCCGGCAAGAATCGGAAGTTGCCTATGTGCGCTTTGCTTCGGTTTACGGCAATTTTCAGGGAATTAGAGACTTTATCGCCGCTTTAGCGCTGCTGCAATCCTCCGAAATCGAACGCGCTCATCCTTCTTGGTCTCCAGTGGAAGAAGCCAGCGTGATCACCTCGTCTTAAATAGTTCCCGATTCAGTTATAATTAGGATCCCTTGTGCTGTTTAAAGCCCAAGCTCTGGTTAGATTCTTAAAAGTCATTCTTGAGGCAGATTGCCAGCAAGAAAGCTGGATGCGGCAGTTCATCCCCTAGGCCCTGCCTAGAAACTAAATGGGGAGGCATCTCCTTTATTTAGAAACTGTACATCACATAGGAGGAAAAACCTACGGAAATTCCGAGGCCCAAACAACGTACATGACCACCCAAAAAACCGCAAACAAAAACATAGGCTTTACCCATGAAGATTTTGCCGCCCTTCTAGACAAATACGATTATCATTTCAGTCCGGGAGATGTTGTCGCCGGGACTGTTTTCAGCATGGAACCCCGGGGAGCGCTCATCGATATCGGTGCTAAAACCGCCGCTTTTATCCCCGTGCAGGAAATGTCGATCAACCGCGTCGATAATCCTGAAGAAGTTTTACAACCCAACGAAACCAGGGAATTTTTCATTCTTACCGACGAGAATGAAGATGGACAGCTAACCCTATCGATCCGTCGCATTGAATATATGCGCGCTTGGGAACGGGTGCGTCAATTGCAAAAAGAAGATGCTACCGTGCGCTCGAATGTTTTCGCCACTAACCGTGGTGGGGCATTAGTCAGGATTGAAGGTCTCCGCGGCTTTATCCCCGGTTCTCACATTAGCACCAGAGAGGCGAAAGAGGATTTAGTCGGTCAGGAATTGCCCTTAAAGTTTTTAGAAGTGGATGAGGATCGCAACCGTCTGGTTTTAAGTCATCGTCGCGCTTTAGTGGAACGGAAGATGAACGGTTTAGCCGTGGGACAGGTGGTAATCGGTTCCGTGCGCGGAATTAAGCCCTACGGTGCTTTCATCGATATCGGTGGAGTCAGTGGTTTACTGCATATTTCCGAAATCTCTCACGATCACATTGACACCCCCCACACGGTTTTCAATGTCAATGATGAGTTAAAAGTGATGATTATCGATCTCGATGCCGAAAGAGGTCGCATTTCCCTCTCGACTAAACAATTAGAACCAGAACCGGGAGATATGCTCAAAAATCGCCCGTTAGTGTTTGAAAAAGCCGAAGAAATGGCGATTAAATACCGAGAAAAACGTCTAGCGGAAGCGGAAGGACGGACTGTTTCGGAAGTAGTGGCAGAAATTGAAGTTCCCCCCGCCTTGGAGGAGGAAGATTTAGTTCTCGCTGCCACCGAGGAATAGGTCAGTTATCAGTTATCAGTCGTCAGTTATCAGTTATCAGATTTGAGTTTTAAGTGTACAGTATTAAATAGAAGTTTCCTACTGTCTTTTCACTGATCACTGATCGCTGAAACGTCTGCCAACCACCCGTTCACTTTCAATCTTCAAAACCGACACGGCTGGCAACTCCTGTAATTCCAGTCATCTCCTCACTACTGTTGGCGTCGAGGAAACGATCCAAGTTATCAAAAGTGGTTCCGTAGGTAATAGTGTTATCGTCGTATCCTTTCAGATTGACGGTATGTTGATCGAAAGCTTGGTGGAGATAGGGTAAGCCGGTGAGATAGCTGTAGGTAGTTGCTCCGATAGCTAAATCCCTAGCTATTTCTTTAGTAGCTGACTCTAAACGGAAAGCGGCGTTAACTGTATCGCCAATCGCCGTATAATCTGGATGTTCACCGCTGCCAGTATTGCCCACCATGGCATAACCGGTATTCACTGCCGCACCGATGCGTAATTGGAAGGGTAAGGGATATTCTTGACTTAAAGTGCGGGTCATGTTGCATAGTTGCGTAATTGCTTGGAAAATTTGCAGGATATCCTCTTGATTGACTTCCTGTTGGCCGTGAAACCAGATGGCCATGATCGCATCACCAATATATTTATCTACCCAACTGCCGGAACTGCGGATAATATTCCCGGCATGGCGGAACCAACTTCCAATCAGAGAAGAAAGCACTTTTTCGTCTAATTGCCTCGTTAAAGCCGTAAAATTCCGCATATCCACCACCATCACCGATGTTAAGCGCCGTTCATGAACGGGGGAGGTGAGGGTATCCCATTCTAAATTGCGCGGTTGCTTGCCCCTGTTACTGGGAGTAGGACAATAGAACTGCACTTCGGTTTTGCCAAAGCTGATCCGATCTTGGTCATGGATAGTCACGGGAATAGATACCCTTCGGCCATTGACAAAGGTTCCATTGCGACTACCGAGATCGATCAGATAAAAATCTCCTGTTTCCGTGGACTGCAAAATAGCATGACTACGAGAGATACAGTTATCTTTTATCACGATAGCGTTGTCTTTGCTCCGTCCGATTGTCCAGTAAGCTCTACTCACGAGAGGGAAAAAACGTTGTCCCTTCTCGGTATGGAGTAGTAGATAGGGGTTTTGTCCTAGTATATCCACGGGTACATAAGCGGCAATAATATAGGTGGGGGTAACTACATATTCTACAGCGAACATTCCGCAGATATTTGTACTTTTATCTATTGTTACATTTGCCCAGGATGTTTTTCCGAAAAACCTTGATTATTGAGAACATTTTCAAGAATTGATTTTTTCTGAGAGAAGCAATTACAATTCTTAACCGTAATAAAAATTGCTCATTCCAGCTACAACCGTTACCTGGAATGGGTTGGGGGCAATCTATCAGCAAAATTTATCCAGTGAGTGAATGTTAAGAAGTTTAGCTAAGAAAACTCTTAGGCCAGAGAAGCGGTAATCCAAAATAAACCATCGACTAAAATTGTACTTAATACGGCCCCGCTAAATGCCCACCAATGGCAGACCCGTTTTTGCAAAGGATAGATACCGATCGCCAGGAGCAGGTTGAGCAGCACGATCGCCCAACTGATACCCCAGGGGGTCTGAATTTGGGCCAAGGCGTTATGAAATATCGGCGCTACTAGGTTGGGGTCTAGTTCCACGGTCATTAGTTGTCGCCAGTAGGGAATTAGTCCCGTTAGATAGAAATATACATCGGTGATGGCGGTTCCTAACAAAGAACCCAGATAGAAAAGATTACCGACTTTGCCGCGACCTTTGTATAATCCCCAGAGAGCAAAGGGCAGCCCGATCGCTTCCATGGGAAGATGGATCAAAGGTTGCCAACGCCACCAACCCCAGTACAGAGAACCTGCTAACCAACTCCAACTAAAGCCCAAAAGTAAATCTCCCCAAAGACTGATTTTTGCTTGTTTGAGCAGCCAAATCCCTAACCCCACCCAGAAAACGGTTAAACCTAGACTAATTTCGGGATAGTAGCGCACTAGGGGTGCTTGCAGGAACACGGGGACTGATACCAGAAATGCTGCTGTCCAAAAGACGGATTGACATTTTTCCCAGTTAGGGACTAGGGGTTTCAGGCGATCGGGATTGGCGGGGACTAGGGTAGAGTTGAGCAAAGGATTTCAGAATTGTTACAAAACTTTACTTATATCAAGATACATCATTCTCTCTCTACTATATCCCCCCTAGGGGGATTTTGGTAAATTAAAAAATTGTTTTTGGCAATGCGCTATCCTGTTAGAATCGAAACGACAGCAGCGATCGAGGAGTGAAAAAAATATGGCGGCGGGCGATCAAGAAAATCCCAGAATGCCCCTAGATAAAGTGATTTTTGTCATTGCTTGCGTCTATCTAGGTTGGGTGGTGGCATGGCTAATCAGTCAAAAAAACGCCCCTATCTCTCAAAATGGCACGATTTACCGGGAAGATCAAAAATTTATCGCCTATCTGCAATCATCCCTTGCTATTATTGATCGCCAAGGTCAAACTTCCTCCCCCGATCCTGATCCTGATCCCCAAAATAACCCTTCTCCGGTAGCCACAGTTCCACCACCACCCCCCGCTAATTTACCGGTGAATAATAGTCCTAGGATAATAGAAAGAATTTACGTTCCCGTTCATCCCCAAACCCCTGAAACGGCTGCCAAAATTGCCCCACTTACCCCCGCAAATCCCGACATTTCCGCGCCACCATTGCCAGCTGCCCCGCAAGTGCATCGGCAGACAGCCGCGGTTATTCCTACCAATAATCAGGTGAAAAATACCCTAGTGGGGGTGATGGATTTAGGCGATCAATCTTCAGCTTTATTTGATAATCAGGGGATAACGAAGCGTATTTCTCCCGGGGAATTTATCAACGGTTGGACTTTAGTGGAAGTTGGTAGTCAACAGGTTATTTTGTCTCGCAACGGCCAAACGAAAGTCTTAGAAGTGGGACAATCTTTTTAGGATGAACTAGCCGCTGGGTGGGATTATCCGGTCTTCTGAACTCAAGCTGAAGATAGAGACAATTAGAACAGATTTTAGAACTAGGAAAAAATCTATCAATCTCCATCAATAAAACACCTTATTAACAAACATTTTATTAACGAAGCCAATAAAATGTAGCGATAATAATACTCAGAATTACCACGGTCTGACGCAGATAACTAGGAGAGATAATTCTAGCTAGTTTTCCCCCCAATAAACCCCCGATTAAAGAGCCAATTGCTACCACTATCGCCGCCGACCAATACACCTGATTAGAAAAGAGGAAAAACCCAGCCGCCGCCACGTTAACCACCAAAGAAAGCACCTGTTTTAAAGCATTTAATCTCGTGAGATTGTCCTTGAGAAATAAGCCCAAAATTGCCAACTCGATCACACCTAAGCCCGCTCCAAAATAACCACCATAAATTGAAGCGAGAGCGATGGGTAAAACCGCTAAAATTTCTGGTATATGACCATTCTTGTCCCCCTGTCGCCGCTGCAACCAAGAGCGTAAAGTATCTTGAAAAGCCAATAAAGCCGCCGCTAAAAGAATCAGAAAAGGAATCAGGCGATCAAATACTTGATCACTGCTATTTAACAGCAAAATACCACCGATAATGCCGCCAATAACTGCCGATGGTAGTAATAACCGAATCCGTTTTTGTTGCCCGTGCAGGTCTTTTTTTTGGGCGAGGGTTGCCCCCAGATAACCAGGGCATAAAGCGACGGTATTAGTCACATTTGCCATTACCGGTGGGATTCCCACCGCCATCAGCGTCGGAAAAGTAATCAGACTACCGCCACCGGCAAGAGCATTAATTAAGCCGGCAGCCACCGCAGCGATTGCCAAGAAGCCATACTGAATAGGCGTGAGCATTTAGGCGTTAGGGACAGTAATTAGGGCTAAATCAATTTTTTCCTCGTCAACTTGCTTAATTTCGGCTCTAATTCCTGGGCCAAAGTATCTTTCGATTTTCTCCTGTTTTGCCAGCCACTTTTCTAGGGGTAAAAGGGGCGATTCAAATTCTAGGGTGAGACAATAGGCGGAATCAACAGCAGTTTCACGAATTGCCACTAAAGTGGGTCTTTCCTCGTCCGTGGGGCTTAATCCCAGCTTTTCTAGAGCTTCATCCAGATGCACTTCCTGTCCGTAGCGATAGCGGGTGACATCGTTGCGAAGTTTGGTTTGGGTGACGGTAGCCTGTTGTTGGCGCAATTGCAAGATTTCGGGGCTAGTGGGTTGACTAAAGGGGATAGGTTTGATTTCTGAAGCTTTTAGGGCTAAACCTCCCAATAATAACGGTAATCCGTAGAAAAACCCCGCTAAATTGACCGTGGCGTTACCTTGGGCATAACCGATAATCCCGATAACCGTTAAAATACTGCCTAAAATTAAGCCAAAGTATGATAGTCTAATTTTTCTGAGCATGAAATAATTTTTTTCTTGAGTACGCTAATCCTTTAGAGATTATACAACTCAAAAGAATCTTTTTGGCAGAGGGGCAGTGGGGAGATTTTTCAGTTATCAGTAAACAGTCATCAGTCATCAGTGAAAAGAAAGCGGCGAACTTGCCACTTAATCAGTAAGTAATCTGAATTAATTGTTAGATAGTGGCACAGGCTTCTGGTTCTTTGTATTTTAGCTACTTAGTTGATGATAAGTAGGTGGGTGGAATTAAATATAAAATAAACGTAGGTTGGGTTGAAGCATGAAACCCAACGCCCGCATGGGTTACGCTACCGCTAACCCATCCTACAAATAATTGTGCCTACCTACTTAGGTGGTGCGTCAGGAATTTTTGCCGTCTAACGCACCCTAAGTTTTACTATTGCCTATTGCCGATGTACTCGCAATTTCTCAATTAATTGAGATAATTTCTGGTCAGAAGCGGCAGTGATAAAGTCTAATTTAAACTTTTGTCCCTGACTGAGATATTCTGCATAACTAGACAGAAGAAAAGGACGAAACTTCTCATTATCGGCAATATAAACTTCAAAAAAAGCCACCAATAAAGCCCCCGCATAATCCTCGATTAAATTTTGATCGGGTAAAGTGATATTGACCACAGACTCCAGGGTTTTTTGCATTCCTGCATCCAATTCTGTAAAATTTACATGAGCTTGTCCCTCGACCATGGCCAGATATTTATCCGGGGTTTTTAACCAAGTAAAAGGAATGGCCTGTTCAAAAATCGGATTAGCTGCTGGGTCATAACTTCCGGAACCCAAGAGGACAGGAATCGAGATTTTACTTAAACCTTTTTCTCCAAAAATACTGCGGTTAACGGGATTAGCTGCAAAGACAGCCGTGACTCGTTCATCGCGAAAATTATAGACCTGTCTAGGCAATTCCAGGGCGCGACATTCCAGTAAAATAGCGATATTAATCCCGGAGTAAGGACGATTACAATCTTGGGCGAGATTATCAAAATCAATTTGTGCGCCGGCAACAGCTAGAGATGTATAACCTCCAAAGGAATGACCCGCTACTCCCACATTAGTGAGGTCAAGTTTACCTTGAAATTGACTAGCATTTCGTCTGGCTAATTCATCGATGACAAAGCTAATATCTTTGGGTCGATTAATAAACTCATTGCCATCAAAAATATTGCGATAATACCCCCCTAACATTCCTTGTAGGTATTGGGTATCACTGCCGGGGTGTTGCGGTGCCGCTACTAAAAATCCGTAGGAAGCTAGATGTTCAATTGCTTGGGCATAATCTTCCGGTCGTGAGGCTAATCCGTGGGAAAAAATAATTACAGGTGTTTTGCCTTCTCGGAAAGTTTGCGGGATATAAACATCCACATATAAACTGCGATTGCGACTGCTATCGGTTAGGTTCCAAACTTCTTTTTTTACCTGAAAGCTACCGCGCTGACGCAGATCGGGTAAACTGGTATAATTAATCGGTGGTTTAACGACAGCGGCTTCCTCAGCCGTCCAGAGGCGCATATCTTTAATAAATAGTTCCGCCACATAAACCGCATAATCGATGGTTTTAGCTAATCCGAGGATTTCTTCCCCCTGTAACTGAATATTATTGGGGAATTTTTTCAGCACATTTAAAAGGGTTAATCCTCCCGGCTCGAAAGCGGCACTAACAATCGCACCCCGCAGGGCATATTTACCATTAATTCCCCCTTCAATGGTGATGCCTTTACCCAAACGAGAGAGCATATCAGCACCCATCACACTATTAAAAAAACGGGATAGTAAAACAGGATTGATGTCAATCTTTGTTAATAAAGCCTCACGAAATTTGTCTCTTGCTTCGGGAGTTGCTCTGGCCAGAAATCTTTTTAAATTAGCATCGATTTTTCCTTCTTTAGCAAAGGTTTCTAGGGATGCTACCGATACGGAAAAGACGAGGGGAGTATAGACAAATTCAATTTCTTCGGCGGCTTTTAGGGGTAAAGCGGTCATACCCGCAGCGAAAAGACCTAGGAGGAAAGCGCGCAGCCGACGGCTGGGATTATTTCTAGGAAAACGATTTTGTAACTGGGAGATAATCATGGGATGTTGAGTTAGGTTAGATGACAACAATTAAAAGAAAAAAGTGGTAAAGTGAGTGATTTCTATAGCCAACAAACATTTATAAATTGCTAGGTAAATTAGAATAAAAAATCATGAGTAAAACCTCGATATTTTCCTGTTAAAAGCATAGAATAATCTGGAAGATTTTGGTTCTAGATTATTGGGGATTTGTCAATATACTATCTAGGACTGATTGTAAATTAAAATTGTTTTTATGTCAAGATGTAAACCATTAAAAAATAATCATAAGTACAGTAATTTAATAAGTGAAAGTGATATATTTTGAGATGAAAATAATCAGATAGGTTTTTTGACTGGGATAAATTGCTAATTATTGCGAATGTGAATATCTTGCTGCGGGAAGGGAATCTCGATACCCTGTTGAGTAAACCTATCAAGAATAACACAATTAACATCACTAATTACTCGCTTTTTCCTGTTAACATCATCCAACCAGAACTTTAATTCAAAGTTTAAACTAGAATGATCAAAATTAAGAAAAAAAGCTACTGGTTGCGGGTTTTTAAGTATGTGAGGATGTTGATCGGCAATGTCTAGCAATAAACTCATCACCTGTGGTGCGTTGGAATTATAACCAACTCCGATAACAATTGAACAATAAATCAAGTTATCACTACCCGTATAGGTGGTGACATCCTCAGTAAAAAACTTTTGATTGGGAATAATTTTTTCGGAATTGTCTGTAAGGATTTGCACTGTTGTGGCTCGAATACCTAACTTTTTTACCTGAGAAGTCTGTCCTTCAATATTAATTATATCACCGGGTTTGAGAACTTTTTCAAATAATAGTAAAATACCGCTAATAAAATTACTGACCACTTGCTGCATACCGAAACCAATACCCACCGATAAACCGCCAGTAATTGCCGCTATTGCTGTTGCATTAACTCCCACATAACCCAAGATGAGAATAAAACCTAAGACAATGAAAAAATAACGTCCTAACAGTAAAGTTGCTTCAATTTCACCGCGACTAGCTTGCTGATTTAAATTAGTAATACTCAGAATTATACTCTCTATAAGAATAACAATAATTACCAGAAAATAGGGAGCTATTATCAAAATAAATATGCTTCTCAATGTGATCGGACTATTAAATAAATTAAAGGGAGATACTTGAGCAATTTCCTTAATATTATTGTAGAAACTAATAATCGTTTTCAGGAGGAATAATACCAATAAAGGTGCTAAAAGCCGCCAATGATAATATTTAATTGTCTTGACGGAGAACCTGGCGTATAATCCAGCTAATAAACCACGATAAACTAAATAAAACCACATTAATTTTATGGATAAACTAATCATTCCTCTTGTCCAGTTTTGACCGAAAAAAATCAGATAATTTAGGTTAAGTAAAATCAGGCTAATAACTGGAAAATTAAGAAACTGTATCAGGATAGCAAAATATTGACGGAGGGTTAACTTTTCCTTACTATGGATCAAACTGGTAACGTGAGGAAATCTTTTTTCTAAGTAAGACCATAACCATTTTGATAATAACCAAGCAACAATTAAGGAAAGAAAAATAGTCGTTAATTGATTTTGAACATTTCTGCGTCCTAAAAATAATAATTGATTAGCAATTATTTCCGAAAGAGAGGGGATATTATTGTTCATATTAATTTGTTTTCCCGACTTCTTGATCAAGCTCTGATTGAATATAAAGTGTCAGTTTTTCGGCCGCTGCTGAGGAAGATATTTCACCAGCAATCGCTCTTTCATACCAAAATTCTCCTTCTTCTAAAATTTGATTCGATTTTTCCCAATCATCCAGAGGAACTGCCACAACATTTTGAGATTGTTGTAATAATACCGATTCGATCGGTAGTAATTTTCCTTCGATCTGCACCCGTCGATTAGTGGGAATAAAACTTTCGGTTTGGATGATTGCTTGTAATTGTTGTTCGGGATTAGTGAGAAATTTTCCTAGAGCCAATCCCAAACGATTTTCATTATCACTATTATTGCGATTAAATACCATCACCCGTGTATAGAGAATTGGTGCTGCTTTACCTTGAGTTTCTTGGGGAAGTAAAGCGACTCTGAGATCATCTTGGAGGCTATTTTTTAAATCGGCAATTTCAATAGAATTACACACATAATAGGTTAAGCGGCCTCCAGCAAAGGCATCATGGAGTAATTCCCGTTGACGATTGAGGATAAAATTAGGCTGTGACGAGGCAAATTTTAGCCATTCTAGCCATTTTGCCCAACCATCCAAGCGAGGTTGCAGCCTACCCTGATCATCCCACAAATAGCCGCCAAAAATTGCCATTCCCCAAAAAGTATCTTCAAAAGAGGAAACTATCCCCACAGAATAGCCTTTGCGCGCACGTTCCACTAATCCCTCCAAACTGGTGGGAGGTTGCTTCAGCAGCGGATCGGGACTAAATTGTAATTTTTTTTGATTATAACAGAGTACATTGGTACGAGAACCCAAGGGAATGCCATAGATTTTTCCTTGATAGCTAACTTGTTTCACGGTCGGGGGATAATAAATAGATAAATCTAGATTTTTCTGGTCAATTTCCTCCAGTATCCCTTCGGATACTAATCTGGGTATATTTCTCGAAAAAATTAGAATAACACTAGCACCTAATCCGCTTTGAGATTGTTTAAAAAAACGTTCGGGTATCTCATCGATAGGAATAGCTTGTTCGAGAATTGTCACTTGCGGATTTAATTTTTCAAACTCTTGCAAACCCAGACCTAGTATTTCAGTTAAATTTCCCTCTTCTGGATACCAAACCGAGAGAGTTCCTTGCAGTTGCTCCGATGATTGATTAGGGAGATCACTAAAACAGGCATAAAGAAAAATTGGCATCAGGATAAAAAGCAGTAGGAGCGATATAATTCTCCTTATTTTTTTACTTCTCCAAGCAGTTTTAACTCTGAACCCTAGAAATTGCATCGCTTGTGATCCTTCAAAAATCTTACCATATATTCATAGTACATGAAAAGGTGACTAATAATCTTGATCAGAAAAATAATTAACATGATTTTTTGTCAAGAGCCACCAGTCTAGCAACAACCCCAGTTACTATCGGCTGCCATAATAGAATTAGTCCAAAACGCCCTGCAATAACTATAAAATCTAGACGAGGAAAACACCCCATGACCCATCACTACAGCATCACCATTCAATGGTCAGATGAAGACCCAAAATTTATCGCCCATCTCCCTGAGTTTAGACCCTATACTCCTACCGATGGTGAAACCTACAATGCAGCCCTACAAAATGCCCTTGAAGTTCTAGATCTCCTTATCGAAGACTACACTGCACGGGGCAAATCTCTCCCACATCCCCAGGCTATTTCCCCATAGCTCAAATATCCTCTATTACATTTCAGTCAGAACCGACAACCCCGAAATAAATGATGAAAACGTCAGCCAATAAGTAATTTTTGCTTTATTATGAGAGTAATCCCCTAAACCGTTAGAGGCGTAAGGCTTACGTCTAAAACTTACTAGCAAGGAGTTGTATCATGGAATCTTTTTTGATGTCATTGGCTACAGGAGTCACGATTATTTTAGGGGGAGCGTTGGCCCGTGTGGGGGAGCTTGTCTTAGATGGTTCCCTTGAAAAACTGAAAAATTTAATCGTAGCGAAGTCTCCTGATACTTTAAAAAAGTTGGAATCGGCCAATCAAAATCCTGCTTTGTTACCTGAAACGATTGAGGTAATGGCGACTTTACTAGAAGATCCAGAAATACAAAAAGTTGCAGAACAAGTGGTTAAAGAAAATCAATCTAATCCTTACGTTATTAATCAGTTTACTGACTTAGAAAAAATTCTTAACTTTGCTAATCGGGATATTAATATTGATAAACAAATTAATAATTTTTGACTACAGCCGCCTGTAGGGGAGCAGGTTAAACAAAACCCTGCTAACTTAGATACAACGAGTGAGAGTTCCAAGTCTATTTCGACTTCTCTTTCTAATCTTGATTACGGCATTGAAAGTCTATGTAAATTGAAAGCAATTTTCTACAAACTTAAGGGAGATGCACGTCAACAGGAGGGGAAAGTTAATATAACAGTTAAACAATTATCAGAATGGATTCAGGAAATTCAATCCGCAGAATCACAATTTGATCAAGTTTTAAATTTATTGGAGGATGATGATGATTCAGATTCATAAAAATCAAACTAATTCGGCTCAGGCTAGTAATTCTGAAACAGAGTTAAATTCTGAGAATTTTGATCAGATTGCGCCCAAAAAACATAATCCTAAAATCTATCAAAAGCTTTTTAAAAAAGCTCAAGATATTGGTGATAAACAATCTGAGGTTTTTGCTCTTGGCCGGTTAGCAATGATTTATCAATCTTGGGGTCAATATAGAGAAGCAGTACAATATCTTCAGCAACAATTAGTAATTATTAGAGAAACTAATGATCGGTATTCGCTGGCGAATACTTTAGGTAATTTGGGAGCGGCTTATCAGTCTTTAGGGCAGTATCAAGAAGCAATTACACATCTTCAAGAACAATTAGCAATTGCTCAGGATATCGGCGATATTCTTGCCCTAGCAAATGCTTGCGGAAATCTGGGGATTACTTATCAATCTTTAGGACAATATCAGCAAGCAATTGAATATTTTAAAAAACAATTAGAAATTGCCCAACAAATTGGCGATAAAAAATCAGAAGCAAATGCTCTGAGCAATTTAGGTATTTCTTATAAATATCAAGGCGATTTTGCTCAAGCAGAATCTCTATTTTTCCAAGGATTAAAAATCCATGAAGAGTTATTTGGTGGCAATAATCCTAGTGTTGCTTCTAATCTCAACAATCTGGCGAGTCTTTATCAAGATCAGGGGAAATATGCAGAAGCAGAACCTCTTTATCAAAGAGTGCTGGAGATTCGGGAAAAGCAATTAGGAAAAGAGCATCCTGATGTGGCGACCAGTCTCAACAATCTGGCGGCTCTTTATCACGTTCAGGGGAAATATACAGAAGCAGAACCGCTCTATGAGCGATCGCTGGGGATGATGGAACAGCTATTAGGAGCCGAGCATCCTCATCTAGCAACCAGTCTCAACAATCTGGCGGAACTTTATCTCGCTCAAGGGAAATACACAGAAGCAGAACCTCTCTTTTTACAATCGCTGGGGATGATGGAAAAGCTATTAGGAGCAGAGCATCCTCATGTGGCAACCGTTCTCAATGGTCTGGCGGAACTTTATGCCTCTCAAGGGAAATATGCAGAAGCAGAACCTCTTTATCAAAGAGCGCTGGCGATTCGGGAAAAGCAATTAGGAGCAGAGCATCCTCATGTGGCCAACAGTCTCAACAGTCTGGCGATTCTTTATCAGTCTCAAGGGAAATACGCAGAAGCCGAACCTCTCTATCAAAGAGCGATTGCTATTTTGATAGCTACACTAGGCGAAAATCACCCTAACACTGAAAAAGCAAAAAATAATTATAATCTGATGCTATCCCAACTTCCTGATGAGGAATTAAGCCAACGCTTTTCCCCCGAAACGGTCGAAATTCTGCGTGACCTAAGACAAAATTAGCCACTTTTTTGAAGTATAAAAAACATGAACAGCAAACAGCAACTACTTAAAGAAAATGAAACTCAAACCATGAATAGTGCTTGGAAAAATTGGGTTAAAGAAGTGCAATAACTATCGCCTTCCTCTCAGTCAGAACCGACAACTTATCAAAAACACCTACTAGAAAAATATCGCAAGCAAGGCTGAGAATTATGATTTTATGCGACACAAGTATATCCCCCTCGCCATGGCACGCTATAATCGTCATCTCAGGAAAATATTGCTTCGAGGGTTTTTTGGTTTAGACATAAATGATTTCAGCGACTCAATTTGAATTTCCCTTATCTAAGGCTAACTATCTGCTCAACCACACCACTAAAGCAGGCGTTGGTGGAGATAAACGTAAGTTTTGGCGTGAAGTTATCGGATTTGATAATCCTGAAGCGATTCGAGAAGCTATACTAGAGACAGTATCTCTCGAAATATTACAAAAACAAGATACAACAGAGTATGGTGAGCGCTATCGTGCTTATGTTAAAATCAGGGGATATTCCGGTAAATTACATCAAATTCGTACTGTTTGGATTATCCTGGCAGGAGAAGATGTGGTGAGATTTGTCACAGCAGTACCTTCTAGTTTCAATCAATAAAAGTTTAGAGTAATAAAAATGAGTAAGTTTAAATTATTTGATGATATTCAACTAACGGAAGATATTCCCTTAACCGATGGTGGAATTGCGCCTATCGGTACAGTTGGAGCAATTGTAGAAGTTCTGAAAAATGGGGAGGCTTATCTAGTAGAATTATTTGGGAATTGGGTTAAATATGATGAACAAGGAAATTTTGTCTCAGCCACTCAAGCAGAAAAAGAAGCATTTATGGAGACAATTGGCGTAGAAATTGTTTATCCTAATCAATTAGTGTTAGCTGTTCCCGCTAAAGAGATTATGCAAGTTACGGCTTAGATCATTACTAAAGTTGTCATATCGCCTTCTTCTCGATCAGAACTGAAAAGCCCAAAATAAATAATGAAAACGTCAGCCAACAAGCAATTTTTGCTTTATTATAAGACTAATCCCCACAAACCGTAAGCGATTTATGTATCAAGTTACCGTTGATTACGCCAAAGCCAACCTAGAAGAACTCTGCGATCGCACTGAAAAAGAACCCGATGGAGTAGTGATCGTTCGTGAAAATCGCAGTTATATTCTCATTACTCAAGAAGAATGGGAATCCTTAGCTGAAACCTCCGAACTCATGCAAGATCCCAAACTATTACAACATATTGCATCAGCACGACGAGAATATGCCGCAGGAGAAACCCTCACAATGGAACAAGTATTTGGATGACAACCTACACAATTGTCTTTTCTAAACAAGCGCGAAAAGATACCGACGAACTCACCCAAAAACAGAAAGTCAAACTTCAAGAAATTTTAACTAACATAATTGCAATTAATCCCTATATTGGCAAATCCTTAAGTAGGTGGGTGGAATTAAATATAAAATGAACGTAGGTTGGGTTGAAGCATGAAACCCAACGCCCGCATGGGTTACGCTACCGCTAACCCATCCTACAAATAATTGTGCCTACCTACTTAAAAGGCGATTTAGAAGGCTTGTATTCCTATCGCCTAAATCGAAAAGATCGTCTGCTTTATGAAATTTATGAAGACGATAAAACTATTCTGATTATTCGTACCAAAACACACTATGGAGATTAGGTAATAGCGGTCATAACCACTGAATTCATCCCCGTTTATAATATAGCTTGATCCTGTTAGGCAAAAATAGTAGTGATGCCGATCACTACCAAGAAAAAGACGGAAGAAATGCACTTCAGGAACTAGCCAAATTCAATCAAGGAGACAACCCATGAATTATCACTATAGTATTTTTATTCAATGGTCAGAAGAAGACAACAAATTTATCGCCCACCTCCCTGAATTTGGCCCCTATGCTCATACTCATGGTGAAACCTACCATGCAGCTCTACAAAATGCCCTTGAAGTTCTAGATCTCCTTATCGAAGACTACACTGCACGAGGCAAATCTCTCCCACCTCTCCGGGCTATTTCCGCATAGCCCAAATATTCTCAGTTCAGTAATATCTCCTAGTATTTAACCGTTCATAGAACATTTTATACTATGATCTCGGAAAAGCCAAAATAAACTTCAAAAGAACCCGATGGAGTAGTGATCGTTCGTGAAAATCGCAGTTATATTCTCATCACTCAAGAAGAATGGGAATCCTTAGCTGAAACCAGCGAACTCATGCAAGAACCCAAACTATTACAACACATTAGACCTCTTGCATAAATCCGAAAACAAACGATAGAAAAAATAATGGGAGGGACTTTCAGTTAATTATTTATTAGTAGTTGATAATCTTCAAAAATGTTGCTGTACAAGGATCGACTTAAGACTTTTGCCAGAGGTCTATTCAACGGATTTAGTATTACAACTATTTGCTGTCCAATCAAAAATCCCCCTAGAAATCTAGAGGGATCGAGGGATATATGGAGGGCAATTTAGAAGTAAATTGTCCCACCCCAACGCTCGTCTAGACGGGGAGCAACCAACAGATAAGCGGCGACGTTATACACATCATCTTCCGTCAGATTGCGTAATTCTGGGAAGATTTCCGGACGGCTAACATTGGGATGGAACTCGCTTAGATCATCTTCGCCATCGTAGCTGGTGGGATGTTCTAGATAATCAATCAATGCTAACAGATTATCTCTGGGGGGTTCCGCTTTTGCCAGATCGGCCAGACCCAAACTGACATTATTATTGGTTTTGGTTTTACCTTGCAGGTGGCACTTAGTACAATTGGCGATAAAAAGTTTCTGTCCTTCCGTCGCTTGTTCCGAAGTCAAAGTCACCGATTCCCCGGCATCATTGAGGGTGATGGTGAGGGTTTCTTCATCGAGTTCTAAGGCACTAGCGCCGTTAAGATTGAATTGTAATACAAAAAAGACTACAGCGATCGCTGCCACAATCAAACGTTTGATCATTGTTCTCCTACTCGCAATTGTTCCAAGAGGGGGGATTTTAAGGTGACTAAAAAATTTTCTCCGATGGGAGGGTGTCGATCGATTCTAAGTGATCACGGACACCGAGAAGATCCCAGTTGGGAATAAAGTCAAGGGGACGTTTCCGTTTTCGAGGCGGTTACTCCCGATCGTTTGGATAAAATCAGTGAGATAATTGCTTTAGCATCTTCTAGGGCGAGATTAGTCTGCCGATCTTTATAGGAGATGCCTAATTGGTCGCAAAGTGACAACACAGATTCATCGGCCAGATCGTACTCTGCCGCAATATCAGCGATCGATAGATCAGCAAAACCCATAGTCTGACGCACCCACCAAGGATAGAGAATACTTATTAGTTACCATAATTATCATGCCATTGCCGGGGACATTCTTAACAGTGATCAGTTATCAGTGATCAGTTATCAGTGATCAGATGTGAGTTTTCAGTTCACTGATTACTGTTTACTGTTTACTGTTTACTGGACGGCTACGCCGTGCCTTTGGCAACACTGAAAAAAGCTCCCATCACCCCACACCCCACACCCCACACCCCACACCCCACTTCCCCATCACCCTACACCCCACACCCTACATCCCACTTCCCCATCACCCCAAACCCCCAAAATTCCCTAATTTGACCGACTTTCGCCTTTTTATTCCCTAAGATAGAGACTCGTGTAAACAAATTTAATTAAAATCGCAAAAAACCTGAAAAAATACTAAAATGTGATTAAGAATGTTATTTTTAGCCTTGTAAGGCTAAATCTTTCTCGATAACATTGTAATCATACCTCCACACTCTTTTGTACAAAGGACTACACCTTTGTTAACTTATGGATATACAACTGATCAACATCGGCTTCGGTAATATTGTTTCCGCTAATCGGGTTATCGCCATCGTTAGCCCAGAATCGGCTCCGATCAAACGCATCATCAGTGATGCTCGGGATAAAGGCTGTTTAATCGATGCTACCTACGGAAGACGGACTCGTGCGGTGATCATCACCGATTCTAGTCATGTGGTGCTGTCGGCCATTCAACCAGAAACCGTGGCTCACCGTTTCGTGGTCAACAAGGAAGCCCCTGTTAATAGTAGCAACTAGGTTATTAACCCCATGCAACCCGGTCAATTAATTGTCATTACCGGCCCTAGCGGTGTGGGCAAGGGTACGCTAGTCCGGCATTTACTAACTCGTTTCCCTAACCTCTACCTGTCCGTATCCGCCACTACGCGCCCACCTCGACCGGGTGAAATTGAGGGCCAAGATTACTATTTTCTCGACCGTCCCAGTTTCGAGGAGAAAATGGCGGCTGGAGAATTTCTAGAATCGGCCGAATACGCGGGCAACTACTATGGGACACCCCAATCAGCGATCGCCGCTCAATTAGCGGCGGGCCAGACCGTCATTCTAGAAATCGAATTGGAGGGAGCCAGACAGGTCTGTGAAAGCTTCCCCGAAGCGAGGAGAATCTTTATCCTACCCCCTAGTTTCGAGGAATTAGAACGTCGTTTGCGCGGCCGGGGCAAAGATGCCGAAACAGCGATCGCCCGTCGTCTGGAGCGCGCCCAAGAAGAATTAGCCGCCAGCGAGGAATTCCCCGATCAAATCGTCAACGATGACCTAGAAACCGCCCTAGATGCCATCGAGAAGATTATTTTTAGCCGTTAGCTGTTGGGGTTTAGGTGTTAGGTTTTGGGGTTTTAGGGTTTTAGTTGAAATTCCCCACTTCCCCACTTCCCCTAATCCTTATCCCCCATTCCCTAAGTTACCTAAAATATCGGATGAATACCCCCGCTACATTTTTCGATAAGATACTCACCTTTGCGGGGGATGAAATCCGACCAGAATATCAATGACCCTGAGCGAAGTCGAAGGGTCAGCAACGGAGCATCGGTTTAATTCCACCATCTGTGGACAAACTGTGTTATAATCTACTTAACCAATGGTCGAGAATTGTTAGATGCTAGTCGTAGAAGCAAAGCTAAAAAACGGGACACTAGAGCAATATCACCGGCTTGATGAAGCTATCAAAACTTCTCAGTTTGTGCGTAACTCTTGTGTTCGTTATTGGATGGATCATAAGGGTACAACCCGCAATGATCTCCAAAAACTTTGCTCGGTACTAGCTAACAATAAAGAGACACCTTGGGTTAATAAATTAAACTCACAAGCACGTCAATCGGCTGCTGATAGAGCCTGGCAATCAATTAATCGGTTTTACCAGAATTGTCATGCTAAGATACTTGGGAAAAAGGGTTTTCCTCGGTTCAAAAAGCATAGCCGTTCCGTTGAGTATAAACTAACGGGCTACCAACTATCTGATAATCGACGTAAAATCAGATTTACCGATGGCTTTAAAGCAGGAGAATTTGATTTATGGTGTAGTCAAAAAACCTTAGTTTATTATTCAGAACAACAGATTAGACGGGTAAGAGTTGTTAGACGTGCTAACGGTTATTATTGCCAGTTTCTGATTGACGTAGAACGGCAAGAATACCATAAACCGACGGGACAAATAACAGGAATTGACTTAGGGTTAAAGGAATTTTATACCGATGCTCAAGGTAATACTGTAGAGAATCCACGTTATTTAAGAAAGTCAGAAAAACGACTTCAAAAAGCACAACGACGATTATCTAAGAAATTCCGTAAAGGAAAGAAACAGTCTAAAAACTATCATAAGCAACGGGTAAAGGTAGCCAAGCTTCATCTTAAAGTATCAAGACAACGTAAAGACAAAGCAATTAAAGACGCTTTGGCGTTAGTCCAGTCTAATGATCTGGTAGTCTATGAAGCTTTAAAGGTAAGAAACTTAGTCAAAAACCGTAAGCTTGCCAAGTCGATTTCCGATGCTTCTTGGTATCAATTCACTGAATGGTTGAATTATTTTGCTAAGATTTATCGGATTGTTTGTGTTGCTGTACCACCGCATTTCACTTCTCAAGATTGTTCAGTTTGTGGGACGAGAGTTCAAAAAACCTTAAGCACTAGAACTCATCAATGTCCTAATTGTCAAACAGTCTTAGATAGGGATCATAATGCAGCAATAAATATTCTTAAAAAAGGGTTGAAATATTTGGGAAATCATCTCAACGGTACTGTTGGGCAAACAGAAACCGACCCAAACCCCCCCGATGTCGGGGGGGCAAGGGGGGGGGAGAGTCCGGCCTCTGGATTTTCAGTGGAGACATTGAGAATCTAAGCTGTCTCGTTGAACAAGGAATTTCCGATAGTGATCTGGAAAGAATCCCCCGTCACAGCGTAGCTTGACGGTGGGAGTATGTCAAAATCAAAAAACTAACCGCAGCAGCAAGACAAGAAAGCGCAATGATTCCTACCGTTATTGAAACCACAGGCCGGGGCGAACGCGCCTTCGATATCTACTCCCGACTACTCCGGGAAAGAATCGTTTTTTTGGGACAAGAAGTAACCAGCGACCTAGCTAACCTAATCGTCGCCCAATTACTCTTTCTAGAAGCAGAAGACCCCGAAAAAGATATTTACCTGTATATCAACTCCCCCGGGGGTTCCGTTTCGGCCGGATTAGGGATTTTTGACACCATGAATCAAATCCGTCCCGATGTCAGCACCATTTGTATTGGTTTAGCTGCCAGTATGGGGGCTTTTCTCCTCAGCGCCGGCAAACCGGGCAAAAGAATGAGCCTACCCAACTCGCGGATCATGATTCACCAACCCCTCGGCGGCGCCCAAGGTCAGGCCACCGATATCGAAATTCAGGCCAAAGAAATTCTCTATCTCAAACAATTACTCAATCAACACCTAGCTAGTCATACGGGTAAACCTCTCGACCTCATCGCCGAGGATACGGAAAGGGATTTCTTTATGTCCGCCGAAGAGGCCTTGGACTATGGTTTAATCGATCAAGTCATCGATCGCAGTCCTTCCGCTTCTAACCCTCCCAGTAAATAATCATGATCGGGTAGGCCCTGTCTACCCAGATTTTTGTAAATATTTAGTAAACAGAAATTAATCATCGATCATCGTTATTAATCCTAAGTAACAGTGAAAAGTTCTAGCGGATTGGGTTAAGATCGAGACGTAACCCGAAAAAAATTGCAACAGGAATCGGTAGAAACACCCGGTGGGTTATTAACGGAAATTTTTTTACTGGCAATCCCTATGAACTATCATCCGCCCTCACAGCCCCTGCCCGCCCCCTGTATTATTGACTCTGGCGTGGTCATCGCTAAAGAAGATATGCGTCGTCTCCTCGATGATATCGGACGAGTTCGCTACATCCATAGTCTCGAAGGGGTGATTCAGAGTGAAGGGGAGGGATGGATAGTGGAAGTTTTCGCCGATTATCAGCAAAGCACCCTAGTTGCTAACTACAGTCTTTATCTGAATACCTATAGCTTCGATTATCTGCGTTTAACCCGCTCTCCTGACGGTGAAACCTATTTTGATCTGATCCAAGACAATCGGCAATTACGGCTGATTCCCCTGAGTAATCCACTGCAAGACCCCGATATGAAAGCCCGTCTCAATGCCGATACCCTCGAAGCTATGGTTACTCAGGTACTTTCTGCTAAGTGGGATGTGCAGTTTGAAGACGAAGACGACAACGATTGCCCCTTTTAGGCAGCGAGCAGAAATACTGATAACTGGTTACTGATAACTGGTTACTGATAACTGATAACTGATAACTGATAACTGATAACTGAAACAGTGGGATTTTCCTTTGAATTAATCGCCAGGTGTCCCCAAACCGGTGCGCGGGTTGGGGTTTGGCATACTCCCCACGGACCGGTAGAAACACCCCGTTTTATGCCCGTGGGAACTTTGGCCACGGTGAAAGGTTTGACCCCCGCTCAAATCGCCAGCACGGGGGCGCAAATGATTCTCGCTAATACCTATCACCTGCATCTGCAGCCCGGAGAAAGTATTATCGAGAAAGCCGGAGGTTTACACGATTTCATGGCGTGGAATCAGCCAATATTAACAGATTCGGGTGGATTTCAGGTATTTAGCCTTAGTCAACTGCGGCAAATTAAAGAGTCGGGAGTCACCTTTCGATCGCCCCGGGACGGTAGAATAATCGAAATTACGCCAGAAAAATCGATTCAGATTCAAAATGCCCTCGGTGCTGATGTGATTATGGCCTTCGATGAATGTCCCCCCACAGGAGTCAGTCATGAGACCATGAAAGCATCCATCGAACGCACCTATCGCTGGTTAGAGCGCTGTCTGGGGGCCCATCAACGACCCCAAGAACAGGCTTTATTCGCCATAGTACAAGGGGGGATTTATGAGGATTTACGGACAACGGCGGCGCAATCTTTAGTAAAACTCGATTTACCCGGTTATGCCATCGGTGGCGTGAGTGTGGGGGAAGAAACGACCCTAATTCATCGCATTGTCCAGATAACTGCCCCTTTACTCCCCGAAAATAAACCCCGTTACCTGATGGGAGTGGGAACCTATCGAGAAATGGCCAAGGCGATCGCTAGTGGCATAGATCTGTTTGATTGCGTCATTCCCACCCGTTTTGGTCGCCATGGCACGGCTTTAGTGCGAGGAGAGCGTTGGAACCTCAAAAATGCCCGTTTTAAGGAGGATTTCGCCCCTTTAGACGAGACTTGTCCCTGTTACACCTGTCAACACTTTAGCCGTGCCTATCTAAATCATTTAATTAAATCGGGGGAGATGTTGGGTTATATTCTCTTATCTCTGCACAATATCGCCGAATTAATCAGATTTACCCGTGAAATTCGTCAATCTATCCTCGGGGGGACTTTTGCCCAAGATTTTGCCCCTTGGCTTGAGGATGCCGCAGATGTTACCCCAACGTGATAAAATTTCAGGAAACGTTGAAAAATTTTCTTGTCAAGGTAGATAGAGAGATGGAAACTGCACTTTTGTTGGCCAAATTGCCGGAAGCATACCAAATTTTCGACCCCTTAGTCGATGTCTTGCCCCTGATTCCCCTATTTTTCCTCTTGCTGGCCTTTGTTTGGCAAGCATCCGTCGGTTTTAAATAAATCGACTCTCAATTATCAGTTATCAGTGAGCAGTGATCAGTGATCAGATTTGAGTTTTAAGTGAAATGACATCTTTTCAGGGTTTACTGTTTACTGATTACTAAAAAAGCTTCCCAGATTAAAACAAAGTCCCGGTTAAATCAGCATCAGTCAAGTCCACATCTTCTAAAATTGCCCCGCGCAAATCGGCATAACTGAGATCCGCACCCCGGAAACTGGCCCCGGTGAGATCGGTAATAAATCCGTCTCTTTCGGGACTAGCACGAAAATTAACCCGGCAAAGTCGGCAATCGGCGAAATTAGCTCGATATAACAGGGAGCCGCTCAGATTAGCATAGTTGAGATCGGCTCCGCAAAAGTTCGTTTTGCCTAAGTCCGTGCGTTGGTCGGAAGTGGAGCGAAAATCCGTATCGATTAATAGGGCCTGCTGGAGATTAGCACTGTTGAGATTAACACCGTTTAAGACGGCTTTGGTTAAATAAGCGGCTTCTAAATTGGCTTCGATGAGATTAGCCCCGCTTAAGTCCGCATCGCGTAAACAAGCTCGATAAAAGTCCACTTGACTTAAATCTGCTCCCCAGAGAATCGCCTCACTTAAATCTGCTTCTCTTAGCAGCGATCGCGCAAGGCGTATTTTTCCTAACCGCGCCTGTCGCAGATCTGCACGGCAAAAATTGACTCCTGGGAGGATAATATTAGTTAAGTCGCCTTCCCGCAAGTTAATCCCCTGAAAATCTCTTTCTCCCTCCCGATACCGTTGACAAAGTTCTTCTAGGAGCATGGAAATTTTTTCACTATCATAATTGACGCAAAATGTCAACAGAAAATTATAGCCAAAAAAAAACCGACTTTAAAAACCAACGATATTCTTGTGGCGGGAACGTTGGGGGGAAAAAGGCGTTAAATATCTGCGAGTGGTAATGTCTTTTCTGTGGGACTTTCCATCGTCGAGACATCAACGCCGTGGTAAACATTAAGGTCGCCGGTGGGCAATCGGAGACTTTAAACGGACTTGGGGGAAAGCATCAGACCACCGCTAAGGTAGCGGCATCCCCCGAAGTGTCAACCGGTCGGAAGCAACCCACAAACAGCTAATTGAAGCTGCTTCGTTTAACCCCGGCGGCGAGTCTTGCTGATTAAGCCTCCCAGTCCTAGCAGTCCCAGACCCAACAGGGCAGAGGGTTCGGGGACGCTTGGTTGTTGTTGGGGGTTTTGTGTGAAGGTGTTAGTGAACGAGGAGAACTGTGCAGTAGGACTCGTGTATGTGACGGTGTCGAGGATGAACAACTCCGTTATTCCAGTGGGGACATTATAGGGTCCACCAGTGGTGCCGTCGATTGACGTCAGTGTAGTGAGAAGCTGCGACCCCACTCCTGACCAGCCGCCAGTAGAGATAGCCTTCGTCACTGTAATCCCAGTAGTTGCCGCAGGCACGTCCGAACCCAAGGATATCTGATTGAACGTCGCACCGCTACCAGGCGCAATTGAGACTTTGTACGCCAGAACATAGGGAGCGTTAGCAGATGACAAGCCGCCAAACCGACTGTAGGCAAATCGGTGCACGTCTCCCGTTGGATTCGCCATAAAATCGATGCCCAAGACCCCCTGGTCACGAAACGCAAAGCCATCTGTGGTTAGGGTCGAATTACCTACATATATCTTATCCCCGTCTTGACAGCCATTAGGGAGGGCAAGGAATGCACTAAGAAACAGGCCGGCACCACAGGCCGTCTGGGCTTGGGCGGGGGCAGTGGTGACTACTAGGGAACCGGCAATCATTCCCAGCGCTCCGGCGGTGCAGGAGGCTAGGCTTAAAGCGGATTTGAAATTCATTGGTTTTGTTCTTTCTTAATGATAGGTATCGGTCTTCAAAAGCATCCTATTTGTGGCCTTCAACGGATGACACACACCCCTTACTCGAAAGAGATTGGCTACAGTATTCTGCTGTTTATATTTTGAATCCCGCAAAAATTATAGGGAGCATCTCACCTTTGCAATGAGCATAAATACTTAGTGGAAAAATAGGCTTTTCGAGGGTAATTCTTGTTTTAATTCTCCATGTACGCAGTCTTTAAAAGCCTCTATTTCGTTCCAAGACACGATTAAGAGTGGCTT
>NZ_JBHFLL010000032.1:0-31571 GCF_041928595.1 Microcystis sp. BLCC-F209 | reverse complement strand
TCGGTTAACAATCTGTAATATTCCTTGTTGACACCCTTACTGACAAGGAAAAAACTGAAATCAAGTCAGGATAAGGGTTGGAGTGCTTACTGAAAAAATTGTTAAGAAAGATCCCTATAAGGGATAGCTTATTAAGGGGGGATTAAGGGGGGATCAATTAATCAGAACCACTTACTTAGCTGACGGCCTACTACTAATTAACGCTGAATTTGGTCAAAAATCGCCCCATCAGCGAAGAATTTTTTCTGGATCGCATCCCAGCTACCAACCGCAGTATAGGGGAAAAGATTCGACACTTTTGGATATTGTTTACTAAACTCTTTAGCCACATTAGCATTAACGGGACGGAAACCCACCTTGGCGAATTCCCGCTGCGCTTCCGGAGTAAAGAGAAATTGGGCAAAAGCTGTCGCTACTTCCCGGGTTTTGCGTTTATCAACTATTTTATCGACTACGGCCACGGGCGGATCGATCGAAACATTGACCGGAGGAATAGTATAGGAAAAACCAGTTTCTCCTTTTTGACGGGCCAGAATCACCTCGTTTTCGTAGTTAAGCAGCACATCCCCCTGATCCTGTTTAAAGAAGACATCGCTGGCTTCCCGGGCATCTTTGGGTAGTACAGGCACGTTTTTATAGACATTGCGGACGAAATTGGTCGCTTGTGCTTCACTGCCGCCGGTCCGAGTTACCGATCCCCACAGGGCCAGAAAATTCCACCGGGCCACCCCAGAGGTTTTCGGGTTGGCAGTAATGACTTTAATCCCCGATTTGGCTAGATCTGGCCAGTTGCGGATTCCTTTGGGATTGCCCTGACGAGTAACTAAAGCGACCACGGAACGAGTGGCGATGGCATTGTTGGGTAATTCTTTCTGCCAACCGGGGTTAACTAAACCCGCTTTTTGCAAGCGTTCCACATCGGAACCGATGGCCAAATTTACCACATCTGCATCTAATCCGTCGATAACAGCGCGGGTTTGGGAACCAGAGCCGCCATAACTC
The DNA here is from genome assembly GCF_041928595.1 of Microcystis sp. BLCC-F209. Classification (NCBI taxonomy): domain Bacteria; kingdom Bacillati; phylum Cyanobacteriota; class Cyanophyceae; order Chroococcales; family Microcystaceae; genus Microcystis; species Microcystis sp. BLCC-F209. The sequence continues at coordinate 30,569 of NZ_JBHFLL010000032.1, read as the reverse complement.
TGTTTAATCACCACATCCTGTTTTTTCTCTCTTTTCCATTTGTTGACGAATAGAGGAATGATTTTTGAGTAGGCCGATTGAGTCACCGCGTAGGAAACCAGGGTGATTTCCACAGTTTTTTGTTTAGCTTGCTGTTTATCCGGACTTGCCAGCAGATTACTCGATGCCGATAGGGGACTAGAAGTTAGTCCGATTCCCGTTGTGACGACGGCAGCCGTAGCTAGAGAAATAAAAGGTAAGAGGGTTTTCGGTTTTGAGGATCTAGGATCAGGGATCACGATGTCATCGGCTCCTTTGTTTATTTATGGGAGATTGCTAAGTAGGTAGGCACAATTATTTGTAGGATGGGTTAGCGGTAGCGTAACCCATGCGGGCGTTGGGTTTCATGCTTCAACCCAACCTACGTTCATTTTATATTTAATTCCACCCACCTACTTAGGTATTTTCTCTGAGATTGTATTTTATATGAAATAAAAAACAATTACAATACATCAGAGAAAAATTATACTGTCTCAGTTGGGTTAGATGCCAATAAATTAAGCTATTAATGGCTTGATTAGGTCGAAAAACTAGAAATATTCGATTTATAGGGCTTAAATATGCCTTTAAATTCGCCTGAAGCCTCTTTATGCTTCCAGAATAGAGATTTTATCGTTTTTATGGAAAAGAAAAAATTTTTTAGCGATCAAAAACCTCTCCCTAGGTGGCTTCACCGGTGAAGTTAGCGGACTTTAGCAACTATTACCCTAAAATTGAAGCGGTCTAACGACTTCCATCAATGTGCATGGTGCGTTCCCCAAAATCTATTGGTGGAGCAGTAGGACTTGCATTATCGCACTGAGACAGTCCAGTAGGGTGTGTTAGCGTCAGCGTAACGCACGAATTTTGAACATTATACCATTTCTCTAAATGAAAACTACACATCGAATTTAAATCCCCCTTTAAGTTCCCCTTTTTAAGGGGGATTTAGGGGGATTAAACTTCTGTAGTCAGACTTTGGAGAATTGGTATTAGATAAGGTGCGTTACATTTCATTAACGCACCCTACCAGGTCGGCGTACTGCTACGCAGTCCCTTCGGCATCGCACTTAGACTGACAGCTTCAATCAATGTGCATGGTGCGTTCTCAAAAATCCTGCATTAGGGAACGCACCCTACAGCGATTGCGATCTATTCAGAAACTTGCCGCATAACGGCTAAGTTATGCCGTGCATCTCACCGATAAGACTGCGATCGCCCTAATTTTTAAGCGTAGCCGACAATATCATGGAATGAATAACCGACCAACCCCCTTGTAATTATCAATATCTACAGCAATTTCGATCAGTCGTTCAGCGCAGCGCTCTCTATACTCAGCTTCACTCAAACGATCGAGATTTCCAATCGTCAACACTGGAAACGATTTCTCTGTGTTCTCTTCTCGCATAACCTGCTCAAGGGAATCATCACCCTTCATATTTCGGTTAGCAGTAAGAATCATCATCTCCTGTTCTTGAGCATAGCACCAGACTACGCGATCGCTACTTTCCATCGACAATCCAACCTCTCTAAAGGTGACAAATTGGACAGACTGAAACTCAAGCCAACCACGTTTTGCCAATATACCAAGAAAAATCAGCGCATAACCGTCGAGGTTGTAGTCAACTAAGAAAGTCATTGTTTTTGTGCGGCACGTCTGGCTCTCTGCTCCTCAAGCTTTGCCCAAAACGCTTCTTGTCCTGGTTTATGTGGCATTGCTGCAATTCGAGCAAAGCGTTCACGGTTACGATCTTCCCAGTACTGGCGAATTTCTTCCCTATTCTGAAGAACCTCTTGATATTCAACCTCGACCTGAGCTTGGTTTGCCTCAATGTAGGACAAAGCTGCGTCAATTTGCGCGTCCGTGAGGTTAAATGTGTCACGAATCAGTTTAGGAGGATAATCAGCTTTTAGGAGATCGATCACATCATAGAGGGTGATGCGCGTGCCAGCGATCGTCAGTCCTCGCTCTGTACGGATAATTTTCGCTTGTTGGTTTGCCGTCCAGGTCATTCCCTTAGCTCCTTAGAATCCACTTAATGGTCAATGGTTTCACCAGACAAATATTGGTCAATTTTTTCTGACCAATCAGGTTCACAGTTCATTATAGCCCGCCCCTTACGCGACAAGATCAGTGTACTGCTAGGCCGTGCCTTCGTCATCCCACTTAGACTGACAGCTTCAATCAATGTGCATGGTGCGTTCTCAAAAATCCCGCATTAGGGAACGCACCCTACGGCGATTGTGATCGCACTATGACAAAGGTTTAATTGTCACTAATCCTCCAGCAAAACCCTGAATATTCAACTCATAGCCATCAAGTAAACCCATACCAACTAATGGATCTGTCTCTGACTCATTGATTTCAATAGATTTGATCTGACCATCCCAGATCACAGTTGTCTCAAATACGTTAAACATACAGAGGCTTCCATCGCCCAAGATTCCCTCTTCTTGCATATACCACGTTAATCCTAGTGTTGTAATGATAGCGGAAGGCAACGTGAGAAATCCAGTGTAACCAGTGTCAATAACTGCTTTAATCGCTTGCCTCTGGTGATTTTCGCCTAGCACTACGAATTGAATAATTGCTTCTCGGCGCGAATTGACGCTCCCCATCATCATGGCGACACACTGGGGGAACGAAAGCCAAAACGATGGACGGCACGATGTCCAATGCGAATACCAAATATTTGTGCATCAGGAAAACGTATTAACAGTTGTTTAGCAGCTGTTAGGCTGTCGTCAGCCACTTCAAAAGCCCCTGTTTCGATGTCTATTGCTACAATCTTCCCATGATTCCCTTCCTCGATTTGGGAGCGTACCTGAGACTCATAGACTTCGTGTCCACGTCGGGCAAATTCTTCTTTGCTGTAGCGGGGTTGTCGAACTGTCATTGAAGCGACCCTGTGGCAACTTTTGCCCCTCTATTTTAACCTAAACATTGGCAATCTTCGCTAACATTCCTCAACTGGGCCCACAAGAGCAGCACCGCACCTAACCTCACAGCTTCAATCAATGTGCAGGGTGCGTTCTCAAAAATCCTGCATTAGGGAACGCACCCTACAAGATCGGCGATCGCTACAATCGGAACGATCGCACTTGACTCGCTGGTCGGCATAACGGCAAAGTTGAGCCGCTGCCGGATTTCCTTTGCTCAAACATATCACTCTTGGGTAGTCGGCTCCAACGCCTTGTTAAACTGTTGTTGATGTTGCAGTGATACTAATTGTCTGCCACTCGCGACTTGTCTTGTCTGCCAATCAGCAAATATGGCTTTGAAATCATAATTAAAAGATTTAGCATGCTCTTCTCGTATTCTGTGCAATTCTTCAAGAATTTCATCTTCCCACATAAATTTACTCTCCCATTAATTCATAGGGTGTACAAATGGTCGGCAATTTATAGCCAAAATCACGGCAGATTTCGGTAAGCTTTTTTTGGATTTGAGCGTTAGCAATATGTTTACAGTTCCATGTTAGCAAGTAATCTAATCCATGAACGGTGGCTACGGCAATGTGAATAGCATCATCGGATGCTTTAGCGGGAAGATTACTTCTAGTGAGGAATTGCATTCCCAAGTCTTCTATAGTGTCGGTAAGCTCAAGCACAGAGAGACTTTGCAGAATCTCTAGCCTCTTGCTTGCCATTTCTGTATCACCCTGTCCCGCTTCATCTAAGACAACTTGCGAGATGTAAAGGGTAAATTGACTACGGCGAGTTTCCCACCATCTTCTGGTTATTTCCAAATTTGCCATGAAGATCAAGTTGTTGCTTGGTCTAACGGCTAGATAGCCAATAACACTGGTTTCAATATAGACGGTTTCCCTCACAGCACTTTCTGAATTTTATTTGTCCCTCATTCTATCGCATTTGAGCTTTATTTTGAGGGTTTGCGAGGGAATTAGTGCGTTACATTTCATTAACGCACCCTACGAGATCAGCGATCGCACTCCCCGTTAACGCTCCTTGCGCCTATCTGTTTTGGCTCTGATTGCGTCCTTGTTCCCCGCTTCAGATATGATGTAGGGTGTGTTAGCGTTAGCGTAACGCACGAATTTGTTGATTATCATTCAAGTTGTACATTTCATTAATACACTCTACGATCCAAATGTCTAATTATCGAAGACCTCATGTATTTGGAGGGACTTTCTTTATTACTCAAGTCACTTATCAGAGAGAGCCTTGGCTTTGTTGTGATGTGGCTAGAAAAGCGCTTAGGCAAGGAATCGAAAAGGTTAGAGTGAAATATCCTTTTGTGATTGATGCTTTTGTTCTATTACCTGATCATTTTCATTGTTTATGGACGTTACCAGATGATGATCAAGATTTTTCGGTAAGGTTACGATTAATCAAAACTTATGTCACAAAGCATTATGGGCAGGCATTGGGGGTTAATCGTGAAGTTTCTCGATCACGGCAAAAACGAGGAGAAGGGAATCTTTGGCAACGCCGATTTTGGGAGCATTTAATCCGAGATGAACAAGATTTTGCAACACATTGCGATTATATTCATGACAATCCAGTGCGGCATGGTTTCTGTGAAAATCCTCAAGATTGGCAATATTCCAGTATCCATCGGTTTATCGCTCAAGGAATTTATCCCCAGGATTGGGGTAGTGGTGAACGTATAGCCAAGCCTGAAGGTTTTTGGGATGATTAAGCAATATAAATGTATCAAATATAGTGGATTGTTTCAGCTAAAATAGGGCGATAGATTTCGGCTTAAAGTCTTAGATTATAGAATTTATAGCATTTTTCTAATACACCAAATTAGATCAAACAGTCCAGTAGGGTGTGTTAGCGTCAGCGTAACGCAGGAATTTTGAACATTAGATAAGGTGCCTTACATTTCATTAACTGAAACAGTCCAGTAGGGTGTGTTAGCGTCAGCGTAACGCAGGAATTTTGAACATTAGATAAGGTGCGTTACATTTCATTAACGCACCCTACAAGATCGCACTGAAACAGTCCAGTAGGGTGTTTTAGCGTCAGCGTAACGCACGAATTTTGAACATTAGATAAGGTGCGTTACATTTCATTAACGCACCCTACAAGATCGCACTGAAACAGTCCAGTAGGGTGTGTTAGCGTCAGCATAACGCAGGAATTTTGAACATCAGATAAGGTGCGTTACATTTCATTAACGCACCCTACAAGATCTATTGCCGATCGAGAATGAATCAGGAAGAGATCGCCAAAATAGTTTAAAAATCCGTCGATAATTTCTAGGATAGAAGTAAAGACCATCCTTGCCTACTTTTTCTATGATCCTAGCCGCCGAAACTGGACTAAAAACCGCTACTCTAGACGTAAAAGGCATGAAATGCGCCGGCTGTGTGAGTGCCGTAGAAAGACAACTCAGCCAAAATCAAGGGGTAAAATCGGCCCAAGTTAACCTAATCACGGAAATTGCCGTGATTGAATACCAACCGGATGCGATCGCACCAGAGCAGTTGGCCGCAAAATTAACCGCGATTGGATTCCCCACCCAACCGCGCAGCTCATCGACTCCCCTTTCTCAACAAAATCAACGTCGGCAAAACCAACAAAAAGAACAGCAACAACAATTATACCGATTAGCGATCGCTTGTTGTTTACTGGTTTTTTCCCTGATTGGTCACTTACACCACATCGGGGGACCGGAAATCCCCATCCTTCAAAGTATTGCTTTTCACTGGACTTTAGCCACCCTAGCCATTTTATTCCCCGGCCGCGATATTTTCATCGATGGTTGGCGCGGATTACGGCACGGGATGCCAAATATGAACACTCTCGTTAGTTTAGGCACAGGTAGCGCCTATATAGCCAGTTGTTTGGCTCTTATCTTCCCTAATCTCGGTCTAGAGTGCTTTTTCGATGAACCGGTCATGCTGTTAGGTTTTATTCTCCTCGGACGGACTCTAGAAGCGCATTCCCGTCATCGTGCAGCCGCAGACTTAGAAGCGCTTACCTCCCTACAACCGGCAGTGGCTCACCTGATTGGTAGTACAGATGACCGTGTGGGCGTGGCCATTCCCGTGGAACAGCTGCGCGTCGGGGAATGGGTGCGCGTCTTACCCGGAGAAAAAATTCCCGTGGATGGGGAGATTATTCAGGGAAGAACCACGGTAGATGAAGCTTTATTAACGGGGGAATCGCTGCCGGTGGTTAAGGAAATGGGAGATCTAGTCATTGCTGGCAGTTTCAATCTCTCTGGTGCGATCGCAGTGCAAACTCGTCAGGTGGGGACTGATACCACCCTAGCTAAGATTATCGCAGCCGTGGAATCAGCCCAAACTCGCAAGGCCCCGGTACAGAAGATAGCGGACCGGGTAGCGGGTTATTTTGCCTACGGAGTCATGATAATTGCCCTAATTGTGCTGCTCTTTTGGTATTTTTGGGGAACTAGGCTCTTTCCAGAGGTGTTAGGGTCAACCACAGGACACCACGAGATGATTCAACCCACTTCTCCCTTACTTTTGTCCCTAAAATTAGCGATTTCTGTGCTTGTGGTCGCTTGTCCCTGCGCTCTCGGTTTAGCCACACCGACGGCCCTACTGGTGGGAACCAGTTTAGCAGCCGAACGGGGCATTTTAATTAAAGGGGGTGATGTTTTGGAAACTGTCTCGCGACTGCAAACGGTGGTTTTTGACAAAACGGGAACCCTCAGCCAAGGTCATCCAGAAATTACCGATTGTTTGAGTTTTTCTGAGCTTAATCCCCTGGAAATTCAACAATTAGCGGCAGTAGTGGAGAGTGGTACTAATCATCCTCTTGCTCAGGCGATTTTAGACGCGGTTACTCCCCCTACTAACCTGACGGGGGAAGATTTTCAAACTGTGGCCGGATTGGGAGTTTCTGCAAGGGTGCAGGGGTCGAAAATTGTTCTAGGAAATCGGCAATGGTTGGCACAGAACGGCATTAAAATCGATGAAACTATCTGGGGGATTCAAGAGCTTTTACAAGCGGGTAAAACGGTGATTTATCTGGGGATGGAAGAACAATTACTCGGCGCGATCGCTTTTCAGGACCGATTACGTCCCGATGCTCAAACAACCGTGAATCAGTTACAAAAACTCGGTTTAGAGGTGATTTTACTCAGTGGTGATCGCCAAGAAGTGGTGACAGCGATCGCTAATAGTTTGGGTATTAGCCAATTTTATGCCGAAGTTGCCCCCACCGAAAAATCGGCCTTAATTGCCGGCCTACAGACAAAAGAGGGCAAAATCGTGGCTATGGTCGGGGATGGTATCAATGATGCTCCTGCACTAGCACAGGCTAACATCGGTATTGCTCTGGCCGGTGGCACAGAAGTGGCCATGGAAACGGCCGGGATCGTTTTAATTAGCGATCGCCTGGAGGATGTGGTACAATCTCTGCATTTAAGTCTGGCTACATGGCAAAAAATCCGACAAAATCTTTTTTGGGCTTTGGGTTATAATACCTTTGCTATTCCCATTGCCGGTGGTTTATTACTGCCCCGTTGGGGTCTAGCTTTCAGTCCGGCCCTAGCAGCAGCTTTGATGGCTTTTAGTTCGGTTATGGTAGTGAGTAATTCCTTGCTTTTACGTCGTCAATTTCCCCCACTCAAATCGACGAAGGAAAGCGAAAATTAAAGCAATTACCGATTTTTTCTCGATCAATCCATCAAGCACCAAAAAGAGCATTTTTTCATCGTCGAAGATGATCAAAACAGAACCCAAATTCTCTTAGAGGATAGGGAAGAACGTAGGTTGGGTTGAAGCATGAAACCCAACGCCCGATTATGTTACGCTACCGCTAACCCATCCTACAAATAATTGTGCCTCCCTTCTTATATCTGAAGGAAAAGTTAGCCCCCCAGTTAAATCACGGTGATAAGATGGTATTTTGTCCCTGTCTTTGTCAGTTGACGGAGACAGGAACAAATCGGGTTAAGCGGTAATTCTGGTCAGGGATTGGCCTTGATAATTGTTGGTAATAATCTGGTGAATAGATTGGAAAAATTGCCGACAACGATTATTAGTTCTCAGGGGCAGCTCATGATTTTTTACCAATAAATCGATCTGAAGTTCCGAGCTAGTGGGGGGATGAATAAATAATTCCACTTTCACCAACTGGGGAAAGAGAGCATCGTTAGGAACTTCCGATAAAAGTAACACATCGGGCCGGCGCTTGATGATTTCAAATTCACCCAAACTCAGGATATCATCGTATAAAAACCCGGTCTGATGAGGAGAAATTCCGACAAAATAAGAACAGGAATAGCGAGCCATGGCAGGGAAAAGATGATAGATTGGTCACGGTTAATCGGTCAAAATCAGGCCATTGAACTACTACAAAGAGCGCTTGAAATCAATTCGATCGCTCCCGCTTACTTATTCGCCGGCGCTAAGGGGATTGGACGCAATCTGGCCGCCAAATGTTTCTGTCAAGACTTGTTAACTAGAGAGCGATCGCCGGAAACAAGGGAATTAATCCTGAAACGCTTTCTGGGGGGCAATCATCCCGATTTACTCTGGATTGAACCCACTTATCAACACCAAGGCAAACTGCTCACCGCAAAAGAAGCACAGGAAAGCAATCTCAAGCGTAAAGCTCCCCCGCAAATCCGCATCGAACAAATTCGCGAGATTACTAACTTTTTAAGTCGTCCTCCCCTGGAATCGGCCCGCTCTGTGGTGGTGATCGAGGCAGCAGAAACCATGACGGAATCGGCGGCAAATGCCCTCTTAAAAACGCTTGAGGAACCTGGAAAAGCCACTTTAATCCTGATTGCTCCCAGTCCCTCCTCTTTACTACCCACTCTCGTTTCTCGCTGTCAACAGGTCCCTTTTCAGCGTCTTTCGGAAGAAAATCTCGCTCAAGTCCTCCGCTCTAACGGACACGCTCGCGTTCTCAATTATCCGGCAATTATCGGTTTAGCCCAAGGTAGCCCCGGAGAAGCGATCGCCGCTTTAGAATTTCTCGATAGTCTCCCCCAAGATTTACCGCGATCTTTGAGCAAATTTCCCCTAAAACTCTCCCAAGCACTGGAATTAGCCAAAATTATCGCCCAAACTCTTGACACGGAAACCCAATTATGGTATGTGAGTTATCTTCAGTATGAGGATTGGCAACGACGACGAGAGCGATCGATTTTAGAAATCTTGGAAAAAACCCGCCGGCAGCTGTTAGCCTACGTTCAACCCCGTTTAGTCTGGGAATGCACTTTCTTGGCATTGGCCAAACTATCCACCGCCCAAAAGTCTTAAAATTGTTATATTTATCGATCGAGTGGGGAGAAAGACTATGAAAATCAAATCCTTAGTTTTGCTGATTCTGTTAACCTTGACTACGGTTTTAGGTGCTTGTCAGGGAGGAAAAGAAGCCGAAGAACCGAAAAACGTCCCTACCACGGTAGAATCGCCGCAAAAAGACGAAGATAGTGATAAAGACGGGGAAAAGCAGCAAAAAGACGGTGATAATGACCAGAATAAAGACGATGACGATGATGATGACTAGGGTTTGCGGCAAAAAGTTTTTCGGTGGGGTTAGGAGTCAGTAGCCAGTAGTCGGTCGTCAGGAGAATTAAGAATGAATAATAATCAATTAAATTGTCTATTTACAGATTTTAGTCAATTTAATCCTTATTTTTGCCGCTTTTGAACCCTTAACTAGGGTTTGCGGCAAAAAGTACGGGCGAAGCATTCGGTTAGAAAATCTACGGTTTCACCGATAGGTGATTGTCCGAATGCTTCGCCCCTACAGGATGCGGGCCGATGAAGACGCAAGGTTTTGAACGACGATTCTCTCAAAATCTTGCACCTGTTTCGCGAAAAAAGCCACAAAACTCTTACCTTGCCTACATTTCACATTTATTCAGCAAACCCTAACTAGGATAAAAAAATCGGGTGAGCTTTAACCCACCCGATCGCCTATGGATTGAAATCAACCTATAACTGTGGTACAAACTGTTCTTTTTCGGGAACGTAGGCGTATTCAGCCACAATTTGCCGGAATTCTTCCCCATTGATCGTTTCTTTTTCGATCAGCAGGTCCACCACTCGATCGATCACTTCGCGATGATCGCGGACAATTTGCCGAGAAATTTCATGGCAGTGTTCCACGATTGATCGCACTTGATCATCGATACGAGTAGCGACCTTCTCAGAATACTCGGAACGAGTCATCAAACCGCCACCGAGGAACACTTCACCCCCTTGACTTTCTAGGGACAAAGGACCCAAATCGCTCATCCCGAAACGAGTCACCATCTGGCGGGCCATATCAGAAACTTGCTGTAAATCGCCACCAGCACCGGTAGTCACCTCATCATAGCCGAAGATTTCTTCCTCGGCTGCGCGACCACCTAAAGCACCGGAAATCCGGGCCATTAACTGCGCTTTCGTGGTTAAACCCTGTTCTTCGTTGGGAGTGAACCAAGTTAAACCCTGGGCCTGTCCCCGGGGAATCAGAGTCACTTTCTGGACGGGATCGTGATCTTTTAAGAGCGTACCCACGATCGCATGGCCCACTTCATGGTAAGCGATTAGGCGCTTGCTCTTGCTATCGACTAAAGGAGTGCCTTCCATACCCGCGATAACGCGATCTACCGCGTCATCTATCTCTAGGAGGGTAATGGCATCTTTACGACGACGAGCGGTTAAAATTGCCGCTTCGTTCAGTAAATTGGCTAAATCTGCTCCACTGAACCCCGGAGTGCGACGGGCGATCGCTTCGATGGAAACGTCGTTAGCCAGCTTTTTATTGCGGGCGTGAACGTCTAAAATCTCTAAACGACCTTTAAAATCGGGCGCATCGACGGTTACTTGGCGATCAAAACGGCCCGGACGCATGAGAGCGGAATCGAGAACATCGGGGCGGTTAGTGGCGGCAATGATGATAATTCCCGTATTCCCCTCGAAACCGTCCATTTCTGTCAATAATTGGTTTAGGGTTTGTTCCCGTTCATCGTTACCACCACCGATACCGGCACCCCGTTGACGACCTACTGCGTCAATTTCATCGATAAAGATTAAACAGGGAGCATTTTCCTTGGCTTTTTTGAACAAGTCGCGCACGCGAGAAGCACCGACACCGACAAACATTTCCACAAATTCCGAACCAGAAATGCTGAAGAAAGGTACACCCGCTTCACCGGCGATCGCTTTAGCCAACAGGGTTTTACCCGTACCAGGAGGGCCAACTAACAGGACTCCTTTGGGGATTTTGGCCCCGACGGCGGTAAATTTCTCCGGTTGTTTGAGGAAAGTGACAACTTCCTGTAATTCTTCCTTCGCTTCATCAATTCCTGCCACATCATCAAAGGTGATGCCGGTTTTTGCTTCCATCTGGAAGCGAGCTTTTGATTTACCAAAACTCATCGCTTGACCCGGGCCGCCTGGCATATTATTAGAACGGCGGAACAGGAAAAAGAGAGCGGCAATCAGCAAAAAGGGGAAAACTAGATTACCGAGGAATCCCCACCAAGCGCCGTCATTCCGCATCGGGTGAGCATCGAAACTAATTTTAGAATCGCGTAAACGGGCGATTAAATCGGGGGAATTGGCTGGTAAATCGACCCGCAGGCGTTGTACTCGGTTTTCTAGTTCTGGATCTAGGGCCTGTACGATCGCGGTTCTGCCCCCTTCGTAGAGATCGACGCTAACAACCCTACCACTGTCTAGGTATTCTAGAAAGCGTCCGTAGGTCATGCGGGTACTGGCGGTGTTATTGCCGATATTACTGGTGGCCGTGGCAAAAGTGCCTTGCCAGAGGAAAAAACCGACCACAAGGGCGGGCAATGTCCACAGTAAAATCGTTTTCCAGGATAGTTTCATGTTTGTTTAGTGGTTCTAGGATAAAGATTTTTGCTTAACTCATTTAGCTGTTTTTGTCAAGGATTTTACGTTATTTTTTCGAGATTAATCCCCGCAGCCAATTAAATCTTAACTAAATGTAACGTAATTCTCATAATTCTGACAAGAATGGTGACGAGAGATTTTGGCTCTCTTGGGTTTGGTGGGTAAAATGTATTCTAAGATACATTCTTCCTAGCGGGGGGGTGGAACGAACCACAAAGACACAAAGGACACCAAGATTGATCGATCCTATATATATAAGTTAAACTTATCACACAGAACCGAGAAAAGCCAGATTTTTGAGTTCATTTGTTCTGGCAAGAGTCTCATGGTTTCTGGGATAAGCTGTACTGGATTTAAACTGTCTAGAAGTATATACTATATCTATTGATACGAAAATCATCTCCAAAATCCTAGAATTGCTTCTTTTTCCCATATTTGATAATTTTGCTAGATGTAACCAATTAAAGATAGAGTTAGTATCTCAACAAAATTTTTACCCTAATTTGACCTTTATTCACGAGCCAACAGGAGCTAAGTTTGCTGTGGATAGAGATTACTATTGATGAGGAGAGTGTTTAGTGAAGTTAACGCCACTTGTGCCACCGATTAAGTGTCAAGGAATTAAAACTAAATTGGTGAAAGATATTAAAAATATTGTGTCTGATCTGAGCTTTGGGCGTTGGATAGAACCCTTTTCTGGATCGGGAGTGGTGGCTTTTAATATTAATCCCCAAAAGGCTCTACTTGCGGACACAAATACTCATATTATCCAGTTTTATAATAATCTAAAAAATCAAGTTATTACCAGTAAAACTGTCAAGCTTTTTTTGCAAGAAAATGGTCAATTTCTTAAGGAGCAGGGAGAAAGTTATTATTATCAAGTACGAGAAAGATTTAATCAATCTCCTAATTCTCTAGATTTTTTATTTCTGAATCGCTCCTGTTTTAATGGCGTGATGAGATTCAATCGTAAGGGACAGTTTAACGTACCTTACTGTCATAAATCAGAACGATTTTCTCAAGCATATATTACCAAAATAGTCAATCAAGTTATTGCCCTAGAAAATATTCTTATTAAAACTGATTATAATTTTCAAGTTGCTGACTTTCGAGAGACTTTATCTAATTGGCAAAAAACAGACTTGATCTATCTCGATCCTCCTTATTTAGGGAGACACGTCGATTATTTTAACTCTTGGTCTGAAGAGGATGAAGATTGTTTGGTGACTATTTTAAAGGATATTTCTTGTCGGTTTATTTTGTCCACTTGGCACAGTAATCAGTTTAGAAGCAATCCTTTAATTAAAAAAAATTGGAGTGCTGATAAGTTTTATATCTATACTAAACAGCATTTTTATCATGTGGGTTCCACAGAAAAATTGCGTCATCCGATCACCGAAGCGATCATTACTAACTTTAACATTCCCTTGTTGCCAGAGCGAGGAACTGATTTGCAACAACTGTCATTATTGCCATCGACAGCAGAAAATGAGGGAGTGAGAACAGTCTAGAAGATGCCTAGTTGCTAATTCTCACTCCTTACTATTTATCCTTGGCTTTGGCGCAGATGGTCGTTAATTTGGCGTTTACGCTTTTCTTGGGGGGTAGTGCTAGTAATTTCGCCAAAATCTTCACTACTCATGGAAAGATGGGACATTATCTTTCTTTTGCGCTCTTTAGCAGTTAATTCCGGTGAAGGAGTTACTGGAGGCGGCGCTGCCACGGGTTCCGCTGCCACCGGGGGAGTTTCCACAATTGGCAGCGGTTTTTGGGGAATATAGTCAGCACCAGTGGTACTTCTGGAGAGATGATCGAGAATGCGCCGTTTGCGATCGTCAGTAGCCATAAAAATCTTTGCCAGTCTAGTGTGAACTTTTGTAACTATCACCCATTGTCAAACATCCCTATCTCCTTGAGAAGTCAAGGGAGATTTTATTTTCAGCGATTGAAGACATATAAAACCTGCGATCGCATTTATCTGGTCGTGGAACTGGGGGCCTTCTCGCCCAAGGTGATAAGATAAAAAACTAAGTCTTTGAAAATATGACAAAGGATTTATCTATCATGACACCCTCTTTAGCTAACTTTCTCTGGAGCCTTGTTTTAGGTGCGGTTATCGTCCTGATCCCCGCCACTATCGGTTTGATTTTCATCAGTCAATACGACAAGATCAAACGCACTTAATTTAATTTAACCCTAAAATGCCTAGACCGATTCCGTCTGGGCATTTTAGCTAATTTTGGAACTGGCAAGAGCGATCGCACCGACTACCCGATATCCCTCTGTGCGTAAAACCTGCACAGCCTCCTCGATCGTGGTTCCCGTGGTATAAATATCATCAATTAAGAGAATCGGCACTGATTTCGGTAAATTTTTCCCCAGTTGAAAAGCCGCTTGCATCGTCTTTTTTCTCGCCTCGGCTGCCAGACTAAATAAAGCTGCCGTGTTCTTAATCCGAATTAATCCGCGACTAGCCAGATTATAACCGGTTAAACGACAAAAACCTTCGCCAATGACTTCTGCTTGATTAAAACCCCTTTCCTTTAACCTTTCTGGGTGGAGAGGGATGGGAATCACCGTCAAACGTTTATCGGTGAGGGGAGGACGAAGCAGCCAAGTTTCCCCCATGCAACTGCCTAGCAAAGAGCCGAGAGCGGGATGGCGATCATATTTCATTTTAGCGATCGCCTGTTTTAATTTACCTTCATAGCGTCCCCAGATAAACAGGGGAATAGAACCACGCCAGAGAAAAAGCGGGTTATGATGACGATAGGCCTGTAATTGTCGTTCACAATCACGGCAAAGCTCTCGCTCGCTCTGCCGTTGACAAAGAGGACAGGGAGACTTAAGAAATAAAGCGAGAAAAGGTTCGAGCATGGGAAGCGAAAGTTTTAGCTAGATCCTGGTTTCCATCGTCAAAAACGGTCAAATAATGGGGATTACTCCGCTCGATCGAAAGACTAATCCCTTGTGCGCCTTCGGACTCTAGATCTTGTAGATAACCCCCCTGATGCTGTTGTGCTTCCTCAAAAGAAGCAAAGGGACCAAAATAGTAAATACAGTGGGGGGAAAGGGAGGTAATTTTCAGCCACCAAGGCGTGTTACCGTCAGAAATTTTATTTGTCTCCAAGAAAGATAAAATCATGTTCTGGTAGTGATAGGGGACAGAGATTGCAGGAATCAAGGACAGGTTTTGAGGAACTTTGCCCCCATAATTCCAGTTTGCCGGCCAAAAAATCGAGCTTTTGGCCAAAGAGAGTCTTTTTATCGTATTAGATTAACAAGGGGATCGGTCGCCAAATCAAAAGAGATTCTAAAAATTCCCCTCGGCCAAGGGGAAGCGGATCGAGATAGGATAGTAAAGAGTTTTTTTGTAGAAAGCTAAGGGGATCAGATAACTATGAGCCAGATCACGGACACGGATAAGAGTCTTGAGGCGATGAAGAAGTTTGCCGAACAGTACGCTAAAGGTACAAATACTTATTTCTGTAGCGATCTCTCGGTGACAGCCGTAGTAATTGAGGGATTAGCGCGTCATAAGGACGAATTAGGCGCTCCTTTATGTCCCTGTCGTCACTACGAGGACAAAGAAGCGGAGGTAAAAAATACTTTCTGGAATTGTCCCTGTGTACCGATGCGGGAACGGAAAGAATGTCACTGTATGTTATTTATTACCCCCGATAACGAGTTTGCCGGAGAAGAACAGGTAATTTCCCTCGACTATATCCAAGAAGTCCGCGAATCGATGAAGGGGCATTAGTATAGGGTAATGACAGCCAGCGCTTTTGGCCAAGGAATCGAGGAATTTAATCGCCAGCAATTCTATGCTTGTCATGATACCCTAGAGGCTTTGTGGATGGAGTCCGCAGAGCCTGAAAAAACCTTTTATCAAGGCATTTTGCAGATTGCTGTCGCTTGTTACCATCTAGAAAATAATAACTGGCGCGGGGCGGTAATTCTTTTGGGAGAAGGGGTGAGACGTTTACAACACTATCAACCCGATTACGAGGGGATCAACGTGACGCATTTGGTGGGGGAGAGTTTGGATCTATTAAACTTTTTACAGAATCTCGATCCCCAAGCTTTACCGGCAGTGCTAGAAGCGATGAAAAGCAATCAGGAACATCCTCATCCCCACCTCGATCGATCTATCTGTTCTCTGCCGAAAATCCTCAAAAGTCATCCCGTCCTCTAAACAGCTAGATTAGTTAGTCAATACAATTACGTCTATAGGTGACATTTCTATGAGAGCAAGATCCGCAAAAATCAGAGGATGGCTAGTTACCCTCGTTTCCACTAGCTTAGTCATGGGATTGGGTACTTCTCCCCTAGTCAAGGCACAGCAGAATATTGTACCGGGTAATGCCATGACAGTGCGATCGGATATTCAGGAGGCAAACTCAAAAACGGGGGTAATTACCGCTCGGGGTAACGTACAAGTGTTCTATCCTGCCCGCAAAATGCAGGCCACTTCCGCTCAAGCTCAGTATTTTAGCCGCGAACGTCGTTTGGTGATGACGGGTAATGTTTATGTTTTGCAGGAAGGCAACAGTATCCGCGCTGAAACGATGACTTATCTAGTCGATGAGGGTAGATTTATCGCTACTCCCCAAACCAGTCAGCAGGTGGAGTCAATTTATCTAGTCCAAGATAACGAAACTTCTCCCCAACCGGCTGCTTCCCCTCTACCCGCACCCATACCTTCCCCTTCCCTCCCCGCTGCCCCAATTATTAACCCGCAGTGATAGTCAGGAGTCGGTCGTCAGGAGTCAGGAGTCAGGAGATTATTTTTATTTATTCTTCCCACACCCCACCCCCCCACTTCCCCACTTCCCCACTTCCCCACGTCCCCACGTCCCCACTTCCCCACGTCCCCACTTCCCCATTTCCCCACTTCCCCACGTCCCCACTTCCTAATTCATAATTCATAATTCATAATTCATAATTCATAATTCCCAACACCGGATAAAGATGACTTTAGTATTAGAAAATATCCATAAATCCTACGGTAAAAGGCTCGTGGTTAACCGGGTGAGTATTACTGTTGCCCCGGGGGAAATTGTCGGGTTATTAGGACCAAATGGTGCGGGGAAAACCACAACTTTTTATATCGCCACGGGATTAATTAAACCGAATCTGGGGCGCGTTTGGCTCGATCAAAAAGAAATTACCAAATTACCCCTTAATCAGAGGGCGCGTCTGGGTATTGGCTATCTGACGCAGCAGGCCAGTATTTTTCGTTATTTAACTGTATCAGAAAATATTCAGTTAGCCCTAGAACAGTCGGGAGTTCCTTTTTCCCAACGGGCAAATCGTCTCTATGATTTACTAAAAGAATTTCGCCTCGATAAGATTGTTCGCACTAAAGGGGCCTACGTTTCTGGAGGAGAAAGAAGGAGGACGGAATTAGCTCGCGCTTTAGCGGTGGGAGTCAACGGACCAAGATTTTTATTATTAGATGAACCTTTCGCCGGGGTGGATCCGATCGCCGTGTCCGAGATTCAAGCGATGATTGCTGGTTTAAGGGATCGTCAGATGGGAATTTTAATTACCGATCACAATGTGCGAGAAACTTTGGCTATCACTAATCGGGCTTATATTATGCGCGAAGGGCAGATTTTAGCGGCGGGAAGTGGCGAAGAACTTTATAATAATCCTCTGGTGCGTCAGTATTATTTGGGTGATAATTTTTTGAGATAATTGTTATTAATAAAAACTGCTGCATTATATCATGAAAGTTGGCAATTGGCAAGGAAATTTAAGTAGAATACCCGGATTTAGTATCTTAGACCGCTATATTTTTGTCGAGTTATTATTACCCTTTCTATTTGGTATGGGTTTATTCACTTCCTTGGGAGTGGCGATCGGCACTTTATTTGATTTAGTGCGACGGATTACTGAATCGGGTTTACCTTTTACTTTGGCCCTAAAAATTCTCTTATTAAAAATGCCAGAGTTTATTGTTTTAGCCTTTCCCATGTCAATACTTTTAGCAGCTTTAATGGCCTACAGTCGTTTAGCCAGTGATAGCGAATTAATTGCTTTTAAAAGTATTGGAATTAGTGTTTATCGCCTAATAATTCCCGCCATTGTGCTAAGTTTAATAGTGACAGGATTAACCTACGTTTTTAATGATTATGTGGCCCCAGCTGCCAGTTATGAAGCTAATGCTACCATGACGAAAGCCCTGCGACCAAATCGCAAATCTTTTATTGAAGATAATATTATTTATCCTGAATACGGCAAAGTGCGGCCAGCGGATGGAGGGGAAGCGCAAACGGTATTAAGAAGGTTATTTTATGCCGAAAGATTTAACGGTCAAGAAATGTTAGGTTTAACCATTCTTGATCGCACTCAACCGGAAGTTAATCAAATTATTACCTCAGAATCAGCTTCTTGGAATATTGAAAAAAATATCTGGGATTTTTATAACGGCACAATTTATCTAATTGATCCTAATGGTTCCTATCGTAATATTGTCCGCTTTCAACATCAACAATTAGCCCTACCGCGTACCCCTTTAGATTTAGCTTTTCGAGGTCGAGATGGTTCAGAAATGACCCTCAGACAAGCGCGGGAATACTTAGAAATACTGCAATTAAGCGGCAATCCCACCAAAATTAGAAAATTGCAGGTTCAAATCGAGCAGAAAATATCTTTACCCTTTGTTTGTTTAGTTTTTGGGATGATTGGGGCAGCCTTGGGATTGCGTCCCCAAAATTCTAATAAAGCCACCAGTTTCGGTATTTGTATTGTCCTAATTTTCTCCTATTATCTCCTATCTTTTGTCACCAGTTCCTTAGGCATTGGCGGAGTTTTAACCCCCTTGATGGCCGCTTGGTTGCCCAACATTTTAGGATTAACTGCTGGGGGAATTTTGTTACTTCAATCGGCTAAGTAATCGAGGATTAGCGGTGGAAATAAAAATTGATAATCATCAAATTTCTAGGGCTAATTTGTATAAACGACTGCGGGATAAATTAGTAACCTGTGCTAATTGTCTGCTGGCTTGCGATCGATTAACTCCTCCTTCGATAATTTGTTTTAATTCCCGTTTTAATTCCTCATCGGATAATTGGATATTATCGGTTTTATCTTTGCCCATAACTACGATAGTAAATTCCCCTTTAGGAGTTTTATTCTCCTGATATAAATTAATCGCCTCGGCGATAGTTCCTCGCCAAATTTCTTCGTAAAGCTTGGTTAATTCCCGACCTAAAACTATCTTTCTCGTTGGGCCGAAAGTTTCTCGTAAATCCTCCAAAGTCTTAATTAGTTTGTGAGGTGCTTCATAAAAAACCATCGTTCTTGTTTCAGTTTTTAAACCCTCTACGCGCTCTTGTCTCAGCTTTTCCTTACCCGGAAGAAATCCTTCAAAACAGAATCTTTCCGTGGGTAATCCCGACACCGCTAAAGCGGTAATTACCGCCGTTACTCCGGGGATGGGAACCACTTCGATATTAGCTTCTATACAAGCTTTAATTAACTCATAACCCGGGTCAGAAATCCCAGGCATTCCCGCATCAGTAACCAAAGCGATATCCTGACCTTGGCTGAGAATATTTAATAACTGATCGAGACGGGAAAGGCGATTATGTTCATGGTAACTAATTTGAGGGGTCGGAATATCAAAATGCTGTAATAATTTGCCTGTGTGTCTGGTATCTTCGGCAGCAATTAGAGAGACTTTTTTGAGAGTTGCCAGGGCCCGCAAAGTCAGATCGTCTAAATTGCCGATCGGCGTTCCCACCACATACAATTTACCGAGATTATTCATAAATTGGCTAAAAATAGGCTATTTAGTCGTATTTTCAGTGATCAGTACCCAGTAATCAGTAAACTAAACACTCGGCTCTCCCAGGTTTGGTGGGTAAAATGTATTCTAAGATACAGTCTTGGGGCAGTGAGTGGAACGAACCACAGAGACACAAAGGACACAAAGATCGATCAATCCTCTGTAAGTTAAACTTATCACACAGAACCTAGAAGAGCCAAAACTCACATCTGCTCACCGCTCACTGATAACTGCTCACTGATAACTGATAACTGATAACTGATAACTGAAGACCGATCGCTTTTCTCTGTTCAGGGATCGCCCAAATGGGGTAAAGTAGGTCAAGGTATGCTCACCCCTGTTATTGAATTAATCTAGTCTAAGGAGAACGTCTTAGTAATGTTAACCCTAAAAATCGCCGTTTATATCGTTGTTTCCTTCTTTGTCTTACTTTTTATCTTTGGATTCCTTTCCGGCGATCCTACCCGTAACCCCGGACGCAAAGACTTTGAGTAGAAGACAATTAACAAACCGGTTCTAGGGTAGAGGCACAGGGAACAAGTTATTAAACTTTCCCTGTCTCCCTAGGAATAATGATCATGGTAGTATCAATGAGGTTCGCTCGTCCTCTATTTTGATCGCCGACTCGTGCAGTCATGTCTTTTTTTATCTTAGCTGTTGAACCACCTGCCCTAATTAATACTGTAGCTGAACCGGAAACGGAGGAGCGCCAAGTTTCTGAAAATATTCCCACGTCTGTAGTTCCCCTCCCTGTCACCCCAGCACCTCTAGAGGCAAAAAAGCCTTCAGAAGAGAGCGTTTCTATTCCCCTCACCGTCACTCCACCCCCGGAAACCGTCGAGGTAAAACCCTTGGTTCCCGATCAGGGTATTCCCTTAGAACCTTTACCTAGCAGTGGGGGTGATGCGGCAGCTTTAGGAAAACCCCTTTCTGTTCAGAATTCTCCACCCCCCGCAGCCGTTGATGTCACCATTCATCCCGAAACCGAGATAGTTTCAGGATTAAATCAAAAAGCTCTTAACCAGAAAAATGGCTCGACTCGGCTATTAGTGAGGAAAAAAGGCGAAAAAACCAGCCAAGAATACTGGATTTCCCTCAATAACAGCCTAGCTCAGACCGATGCAGTTAATCCAGAAGGGGAAAGACCCCTAGAATTAGTGGCCGATGAGCAGGAATTTGACCAAAATCGGCAGATTATCACCGCTAGAGGTAATGTCACCCTGCGTTTTGCCCAAAGTGTACTAACGGCCGATCGCTTACAGATTAATCTTCCCGAAAAGTTAGCGGTAGCGGAGGGCCAAGTGATCCTAACCCGGGGAGATCAAATCCTGCGCGGCGATCGCTTTGAGTATTATTTCGTCCAGGATAGCGGTGTGGTATTTAATGCCAATGGGGAGATTTTTCAACCCAGCACCGCTAGGGATTTAGGACAAACGCTGCCCACGGATGTGGGGGCCGGTAGTTCTTTTGGAACCCTAACTGATCGTTTGGCATTAAATCAACCCTTGCAGAGAATCACGACGGGAGAGGGTTTTCAATTTGTCGTCGGGGGACAGGATCCCAGTCGGCGCGATCGACAGAATATTAGTAGTCCATCGGGGGGAACGATTAATCGTGTCCGTTTTCAGGCCGAACGCTTGAATTTTGATGGTAAGGTGTGGAATGCCACTAATGTGCGTTTGACTAATGACCCTTTTTCCCCCCCTGAGTTGGAAGTTCGGGCTAATTCCGCCACTTTTCGCAGTACCGGCCCTTTTACCGATGAGTTGCGGATGAGTAATTCCCAGTTGGTTTTCGATCAACGGGTAGTGGCCCCCACTTTTATTAATAGTCTTACGTTTGATCGCCGTCGTCGTCGTCCTTTTTTAATTGCCCCGGGCTATGATGGGGAGGATCGGGGCGGATTTTTCGTAGAAAGTCCCCTAACTTTAGTGGAGACACCGAAGACTATTTTTGAGTTGACACCGCAATATTTAATTCAAAAAGTCCTTAATCCCGATGCTTTTCCCTCAGCTAACCCCGGAGGTGGCGAAGTTTCCCCCCTTAGTCCGAAAGCTTTTGGTTTATTGGGGAATTTTGCCACTAATTTTGGTGAGCGCTCGTTTTTGCAAGCGACAGCTTCTTTTTCTAATTTAGATTTGGAACAGATCGAAAATAGTGTTCGTTCTAAGATTCGCTTTCAACAGACGATCGGACAGTTGCAGGATCCCTATCTGCTCAATGTGGAGTACAATTATCGCGAGCGTCTCTTTAACGGTTCTTTAGGGTTTCAGACGGTTAATAGCAGTTTTGGGGCAATTTTGACCTCACCTGTGATTGTCATCCCGAATACGGATATTAGACTCAGTTATCAAGCTTCTGTTCAGAATATTAACGCACCCACCGATCGCAGTAATCTCTTAGCGGCCAATGCAACGGATAATGTTACTAATTTAAGCCGTTTTCAGGGTGCTGTCTCCCTCAATCGCAGTTTTTTACTCTGGTCTGCCCCTACTTTACCACCGACTCCCGACCAAGGTTTAAGATTTTCTCCCCTTCCCGTTCAACCCTATATTGCTATTGTCACTGGTGTCACTGGTGTCACTGGTTATTACACTAACGGAGAGACGCAAAATTCCGTCACGGGAACCGTGGGATTATTAGGGCAGTTTGGGCGTTTTTCCCGCAATTTTTTCGACTATACTGGGTTTAATATCAGTTTTAGTCAGGGTTTGGTTAACGGACAATCACCCTTTTTCTTTGATCGCTTTGTTGATCAACAAACAATGTCCTACGGTATAAATCAACAGGTATATGGTCCGATTCGTGTGGGTTTCCAGAGTGTTTATAGTATCGATCAAGCTAAGGAAATCAGTACAGAATATTTTCTCGAATGGAGTCGTCGCACCTATAGTTTAATTTTGCGCTATAACCCCGTGCTGCAGTTGGGAATACTCAACATCCGCGTGTCGGATTTCAACTGGACAGGCAACCCCGGCTATTTTGAGGGTAGCGATGTCCGTCCGGTGGTGGATGGAGTAACCCGTTAAGACTACATGGGAATTATGAATGATGAATGATGAATTATGAATGATGAATGATGAATTATGAATGATGAATGATGAATGATGAATTATGAATGATGAATTATGAATGATGAATGATGAATTATGAATGATGAATTATGAAGTGGGGTGTGGGGTTTTAGGGATTTTCAGATCGGGATTACCTCTCATTGAGACTACCTTGACTAACTTATATCTTCTTTTCAACGTGACAGAAAAGCTCCTAAAATTTTCATGGTGTTGCTCGTTTCATAATTCAACCCTTCTACTCCCTTAATATTTGTTTGTTCATAAAGTCTAGGAGAGCGTAAAGTGTTCTGACACTCTCCTGTTTTTAGGTTCCAAAGTTTAATCGTCTCGTCTTCACCTGCGCTGGCCAATGTGTTACCGTTGGGACTAAAACAGACTGATCTGACACTTTTAGTATGTTCACGCAGGAGTTGATGAAGTTCACCTGTTTCAACATCCCAAATTCGGATCGTTGCGTCATCCCCCCCACTTGCTAGTAACTTCCCATCGGGACTAAAAGCTACTGACCATACCCAAGACTTATGACCTTCAAAACTATTAATTAATCTACCATCTTTGACTTGCCAAACTTTGACCGTTTGATCATCACTTGAACTGGCTAATCGCTGACCGTCAGAGCTAAAGACAACAGACCAGATTCTTCCTTGATGACCTTTAAAAGTTCGCAAAGATTGAGTCATATTATCTTCAATAGACCAGAGTTTAATAGTTCGATCTTCACTACCAGTTGCTATTAATTTTCCATCAAGACTAAAATTTACTGATAATACCCAGGCCTGATGTTCCTCAAAAGTTTTAAGACAAAATCCTCTCGGAACCGACCAAAGCTTAACAGAATTATCTCCACTACCACTTACCAGCATTTGACTATTAGGACTAAAAGCGATCGACCATACGCGCTTTTGATGTTCTGGGGAAAAAGTGTACTTTTCATCTGTCCTAATATCCCAAAGTTTGATGGTGTTATCGTGACTGGTACTAGCAATCAGTTGACCATTCGGACTAACCGCGACTTGATGCAATAAAACCCAATAATCTTTTTCTTGTAAAATTTTAATTACTTTGCCACTTTCCCCTGACCATAATCTAATCGTTTGATCTCCGCTTCCACTTATCAATGTTTTTCCATCGGGACTAAAAGCTACTGAACAGATCCAGTCAGTATGACCATTAATCTGTTGAAGACATTTATGGTTTTTGATAGACCATAATCGGATCGAACGATCTATAGAACCACTCAAAATATATTGACTATCGGTGCTGAAAGTAATTGATGATAATCGATTGCCATATCCCCTAAAACATTGAAGACATTCTCTGGTTTTTACTGACCATAATCGCAGTGTAAAATCTTCACTCCCACTGGCTATATATTGACCGTCTGGACTAAAAGCAATTGACCAAATCCAGCTTTCGTGTCCTGTTAAAGTATCAATATTTTGATATTCTCCTTCTATAATAGACCATATTTTAATGGTTTTATCCCCACTTCCACTGGCTAGAAGTTGACCATCGGAACTAAAGGCAACTTGCCAAACCCAATCTTGGTGTCCTGTAAGAGTATGGAGACATTCTCCCGTGTCAACTGACCATATTTTGATAGTTTTATCAGCGCTGCCACTGGCTAAAAGTTGACCATTTGGATTAAAAGCAACACCACCCACCCGTTCTTGATGTCCTTCAAGGGTGTGGAGACATTCTCCTGTTTCAACTGACCATATTTTGATGGTTTTGTCCTCACTTCCTGTGGCTAAAAACTGACTATCAGCACTAAAAGTAACGGCTCTAATAGGAGCATGATGTTTTTGAGAAGGGTGGGGCAAAGAATGACAATTTATAGATAGATCTGTTGTAATAGACCAAATTTTAACAATTCCATCTTGTCCCCCACTTGCTAGTAACTGTCCCTCGGAATTTAAGGCTACTGACCACACCCAACTTCCGTGAGCAGGAAAACTTTTGCTTAATTCTAATTTTCCGTCTTGTTTGACTTTCCAGAGGTAAATCATCCCATGACTGTCACCAGTTGCTAAAAGCTCTTCTCTTGGAAAAGAGTGATTAAACTGACTGCAAGAAATTGATAAAATACTGCCACAAGTTTGAGGGAAAATACAGTCAAAAAACTGTGAATAGGAAAAATCTACTTGGTTGAGTCTAATGTTTGAAAAATCGACTTGTCGAATAGGGATATGGGAAAAATCGTAGCCGATTAAATGACCATTTTTCAGTATATTAAGTAAGTTAATAATATTGCCAGCAATGCCCCCAATTTGTCCAGAAGGTTGATGTTTTAATGTCTTTAAACAATCAATTAGTTTGCTTTCCAGATTGTTTTCTTGAAAATCATGGATTAAGTTCTTGATTATTGGGTGTAAAATAACATTAATTTGAATCTTTCTTAGATAATCAGGAACAGTAGTTTTAGTCAAGGAATTACTTTTTAATAATTGGAATTTTTGAGTTTTGATTTCTTCGGTTGCTATGGTAATAATTTTTTGAGTGAAATATTCAATCAGTAGAGGATGTATGGTAAAGTAGTCATCTTTTTTATCTAACAGAATTTTGCTAGATAATGATCTGATCCCTTCTTGGATACTTTTACCATCAGGTTCAATGATAATATTATGTTCTAGTTCCGACAAAGAAACTGGATTTCGATTAATCGCTAACTCAAAAATAATCGCTTTTTCTAAATTAGATAGTTGCTGAAAGTAAGAATTTAAAATAGACTCAATTTTTTTTATCAGAAGATTCCCTTTTAACAGAAAATCCGAGAGATTATTATGATGAACTCGTTGAATATGATGAGCGATAGATTTGATGAATAAAGGATTGCCGTGACAGACTTGTTGAATTAAAAATTGCCATTCATCCTCTGAACCATGAAAGGTGTCAATATCTCTCAAAATTTGCCGTCCAGTTTGATAGTCAAGTCCTTGTAAATCTCGGAAATAAGTTGAAGTTTTATTTCCCGCTAACGATTCAAGTTTTTGAGGAATTTTTCGACTGGTTATAATTAAACAGCTATTGTGCTTTGACTGACCAATTGCTTGTAAAATTTCGCTATATTCTCGATAGTTTTCATGCTCAATAATCGCATCAATATTATCTAAAAATAATAAACAACGATATTTGGCTAGTATCTTGATAAATTTTATCAGTTTTATTTTAAATTTATCTTCTGTCTTAAAACTAATATTCTGTGAAATAATATTACTGGTATTTTCAAGAAATTCTAGGGGTAAAGGAGGATTCAAAAAAGACCAATAGATAACACGGGGAAATTCCTCTTGAATTTGCTCAATCAGTTTACAGACAAGAGATGTTTTTCCGATTCCTGCTATTCCGAAAATTCCGATAATTTTACACGGGGGACTATTTTGAAAAAACTTTTGTTTTAATAATTCTAGTTCTTTTTCTCTACCATAAATCTGAGAAATATCAGGAATTAATCCGAAATTATCATAATTTATTTCTGTTTTAACTGATGAGTTTTCAAGACCGGGAGATTTACGCTTATCCCATTCTTCCTCAAATTTCCACAAATTTTCTTCTGTAAATGAACTCCAAAGGTTGAGGGTGAAGTGCCTTTGTCGTGATCCTTGAGGATTCGTGCGATTATCTGTAAGAATTCCCCAATCTTTTAAAACATCAAGAACATTTCTCATCTGAATTGTAGTGAGGGAAATAACTGATGTTTTTTTAGTACCAGCGTTGCAAAAATCTACCAAAACCTTTAATTCTGTTTTGACAATTAGTTTTGGGTGAGGTTTATCATATTTCAACCAGTTATAGATTATTTTATCTGACCAATAAGCTTGATCTACTAATTCACCGTTTACATACGTTAATAATCTTCTTAACAAAAGAGAAAGTTGTTCTTTAACTGTATCACTTGTATTTAGTCTTGGCATAATCTATGAAGATAATTTTTCTCATTATAGCTATATTTTCAATGTTGATTAATATTTTCTAAGGAATCTGGGAAGGATTTGAGGGTTAAAAATTTTTCTGGGATGAGGTGGTCGCCTACTTCTATAGGAATTTTAGTATATTGAGGGCGTGATAAAGAATCGGGTTCAATTAAAACATGGTACATCGTTAATCGGAAATCAGGGTCAAGATTAACTAGGGCAGAAATAGCTCCATCAGAATTTTGAGAAGCATATTTTTTATTTGTTATATCATCAGTTTGTGAAAAACAATCAAAACTACTAGGATGTCTATGCCAAAGTCCAAGAAGTTCTATAGGTTCCTGATAATATCTTCCTATTTTCTTAGATAAATGATTAATATACTCAGTATCATATTCAAAATAACCGGGTTGAAAAATAGGATGTATGCCTGGATCTAATGTTTCGAGAATGTACCATATATTAACTGTTTTTATTCCCAAGAAAATTCCACCTGTTTCTGTTTTAGAGCTTTCATAGGTTTCGGCGATAATTGCTAAAAAGGCTCTCTCTGAAAAAATAGTTTGGAGTTTTAGGTAGTTTAACATTTTCATAATTTTGATTTGAAGATAAGAATAGTTTGACTCTTAAATAAAATAACTTTCAATTCCTGATAAAACTATCATCTTTTTCTTTGAGAAAGACTTTTACTCTGGGTCAAAGTTGGTGAATTTTTCTTCTTATATTCGCTTGCATATTGACGTTTCCAAGTATCTATCTCTTGAGAACTTACATTTTTCCCTTTACCCTTTTGCCATACTTCTATCGCTTTATCGACATTTTGCGGACTAGAATTTTGTCTATTTAACAGAATTTCCTTAGAGTTTGATGATAATCCTCGTTCATTTAATGTTGAAAGTATTCCAGTTTGACATTTATTAAGTTGAGTCGTGCCTGGAGAACCAGCTTCAGGACAAATTTTACCACTTCCTGTTGTCAAATAGGAACGATTTTGAACTGTAAATCGAGTTACATTTCCCGTTTCTGTTTGTAATGTCTCCTTTTTATCAAATTGACCCTTTTTAATTTTTTCTAAATCCTCTTTAATTGTTTTTCTGTCACCTACAACATTTTTTGGATTGACATTATCTCTCTGTTGTCTTGTCAAAATACAATCATTATAATGACATTCTTTCGGCTCTTTTAAATCATTTAGTGTTCCTTCTCGGTTACGTCCTAGAGGAAATTTTTGATTAGTATCCATGTTTGTCTCCATAATAATTTTAAATAGATCATATATCTTTCTAGTTTTTTTCAATTACATAAATACCTTCATCTAATTTTTGAGAATCTAAATATAGATATCTGAGTTCATCAGAGTTATGTTGAATTAACCAATAACAATCTTCATCTGATAAAGATTCCTTTTTGGTTAAACAATTGCATTTCAATATATCGCATATTTTTTTTGCTAATTGATTTTCATTGCAAAATTGTTGGATAATATATTGCGCTATTTTACTTTTAGGATAAAGACTAAGAGAAGTTCGGAAATCACCTTCAATATTGATAGTTTCACAAATGACTTTAATATTATTAGGAATTTTAATTCGCAAATCTTGGATATCTTCAACAACAAAAATATCTTTCCTTTCTAAGTTAAGTATTTGAGAAATAATATCTGTTAAATCATCATTAGAAACTCTGTTTTCGATTAGAATATTCATGGGAAATATATCATCTTCTATAGGTTGTTTTTTGCTTAAAAAGCCTTTTGAGTTAAACATAATATTCTCCTAATGGTTTTGGGTTGTGTTAATGGAAAAAAAACTTACATAGATTGATGATAAGGATTATCGTCATACATTCCAGCAAAAAAGGGATCTAGAAAATAAGGAACTTTCTGAACAGGAATTGGGGGCTTTCCACGCATAAAGATAATCGCTTCATCGGGACTTAAACGAGTAACTTCATCGGGCATAATTAAGGGACGTGGGGTTTCAGAAACAGTTAATGCTGAAGAACGCCCTCTGGAATTAGATATAGAAAAACCAATAGGATTATTAGAAGCACCTGTGTTTCTTCCTTCATTGGTACTTAATACTCTAATCGTGGTTTTTCCAGCTTTTTTAGAGACATATTCTGAGGTTTTAATATCTTGTATGCCAAAATATTGCTGAATAACTGTATTGCCCAGAAAAGTTTCCCAACCTTTGTTATAAAGTTCTTCAAGTTGAGATAAGTTTTGCAGAATAATCCATAAGGTAACGCCATAACCTCTAAGGTAAGTAACCCCTTGAGAAATTAAGTCCATTTTACCTAAATTGGCGGCTTCATCAAGCATAAATAAGGTGGGATAAGTGGGTTTACCGGGCTTTTTAACCATTGCTCTAATACAAGAGCCAATCCAAACCCTTAATAAACGTGAATACATGGCTATTTCAGCCGCAGGTAAAACAAAGTAAATTGAAATTTTTCCATTTTTTAAATCCCAAATATTAAAACTGCTTTTGGCTAAGGAAGTGACAACAGGACGAGAATCAAGAAACTCAGTATGTTTTTCCATAGCAGAGAAAACACTCATGCGTTCTTCATCCGCCATTCTTTCGATCATCACTGCTGTTCGTGCAATTAATCCATCTGCTTCGGTGGCTGATTCCATTGTTTCTATAATCGTTTCCCACTTATCTGAAGAAGCCATAACAATATTTCTGACTTCTCCTAGATTACGTTTTCCTTTAGGAGAAAAGAAAGCAACAAACATAATAATTCCAGATAAAATAGCTCTGGCTTTGTCATCCCAGTGAGGGTCTTTTTCTTCTCCTGTGCGTAAAACTAATAAATCAGCTAAGATTTTGGCTTCATCGGCAAAATTAGGGTTAGAGGGATCGATTAAATCTAAGGGGTTAAATTGGGCTTTAGAGGCATTAGGACATACATTAAAAGGGTCAAGACAATAAACTTTATGTCCTATATCTTTTCGCGCTCTGGCAGTAATTTCATAGTTTTCTCCTTTGGGATCTGTAACCACAATCGGCCCAGGATAGGTAAGAAGATTCGGCACAACGGTACTGATCCCTTTACCCGAACCAGTTCCAGCAATTGTAATTAAATGTCCTTCAGGATTCCAGCGAATAAATTCTTGATTATTGGATAAAGATTTACCCAAAATTAATCCCACTGAACTATATAAATGAGCATCTTTAATTTCCCTATCTGTTGCCCAGTGAGCATTGCCTTGATCTTCGGGTTGCGCTCCAAATCCTAATGATTTACCTCTTTTTTTGAAACCTTGTAAATTGGGAGCAGAAAATCCTGAAGATCCTGAGAATAATCCATTAAATAACATAAAAGGTAACTGAATAATTGCTGCTAAAATTTGGAAAGTAATTTTTAGAGTAATTGTGATTAGTTGAACAGTGAGATTAAGAAATAAACTAATAAGGCTCATGATGGTGGTTAAGAAAATTCAAAGGTTTACCAAGAAAATAATGATCGTATAAGTAATAAAACTCCCGATTAGATTATTTACCACGTCCAGAAGAACGCTCATTTTCTTTTCCACGAATTTCTTCAGCTTTTCTTCTTGCTTGATTAGCTTTATTTTCTTTATCAGTTCCTTCCTCCATGGCTTTTCGATACTTAGAAGTATATTTAACGGATTCTGGTGTCATTTGACCATGTTGTTGAGCTTTCTTATCATAAGCTTCAGCTTTTTTGAAGGATTCATTAGCTTGCTTTTCATATTTTTGAGCTTGTTTTTCATAATAGTCTGCATCTCGTTTGAAAACCATAGTTTCCTCTTTAATTGAATTGACAATAAGGTTTGAATCTACTAAAATTGGTTCTTCGTTACTTGGTATGGTTCGATAGGGTAACATAAATCGACTCAATCCTTATCTGGCAATAGATTTAATTGATTAGTTCGCTCTAGATCGAAAACAGTTGACAAAAATCGCAGCAACGCCTGTCTCTATAAGGG
>NZ_JBHFLL010000319.1:0-12802 GCF_041928595.1 Microcystis sp. BLCC-F209 | reverse complement strand
GCAAAAATAAGGATTAAATTGCATAAAATCTGTAAATAGACCATTTAATTAATTATTATTCATTCTTAATTCTCCTGACTACTGACTACTGACTACTGGCTCCTAACCCCAACAACAATTTTTGATTTTTACAAGAGGTCTTATGAAAGTGCCTATTGACTGGAGGTAATACCGCGTTGACGTAATTGGTCGATAAAAAATTCTTCGAGGGAAGCACGAGCTAAATTAAGACTAATCAAGCGAGCATCCATACTAGGCAGGGCAGCCAGAAAAGCATCGGGTTCTCCCTGTAATTGTCCGTGCCAAAAATTATCGCGCCAATGTAAACCGAGTATCCATTGCTGTAGTTGCTCTTCCCTACCCCCCTGAACAATCACCTGATAGACATCAGCACGACCGAGAATTTGGTCGAGGGAACCGACACAGAGTAATTCTCCCCGAGCCAACAGGGCAATGCGATCGCAAATTTGTTCCACATCGGAGAGAATATGGGAGTTAAAAAAGATGGTTTTCCCCCGTTGTTTGAGGGATTGAATAATTTCCCGCACCTGATAGCGACCGATAGGGTCTAGTCCCGACATCGGTTCATCGAGAAAGACTAATTCTGGATCATTGATTAATGCTTGAGCTATACCGATCCGTTGCATCATTCCCTTAGAATATTGACGCAATTGCTTTTTCTGGGCGGTTTTGCGCTCTAATCCCACTAAATCCAATAATTCAGGAATGCGTTTTTTTTGCACAAAAGAGGGAATTTCAAAAATGCCGGCGATTAATTGTAGGAATTCCCAGCCGGTGAGATAGTCGTAGTAGTAGGCATTTTCGGGAAGATAGCCGATGCGTTGCCTGACCAAGCGATCGCCAATTGGTTGACCGAGAATCAAGGCCCGTCCGGAAGTGGGTCGGACAATCCCCAAAAGGGTTTTTAAGAGCGTGGTTTTGCCTGCACCGTTCGGGCCTAATAATCCAAAGGTTTCCCCCTCATGGACAATTAAAGTACAGTTTTTCAAGGATTCGATTTTTTTATTTAACCAGAATCCCGTCCGATAAGTTTTTTGCAAGTTTAACGTCTCTAGAACAGTTTGACGGGTGGTATTCGTCATTGTTTTGGAGTCATCTGAGACAGAATACATGGGTTTTACATCCCTTTTCCTACACTTTGCTTTTATTATTCCCAAATTGTCAGCAGTAATGTCACGGCTATCAAAATAGCACGATTTTGGAACCCAGAAAAATTCCAACCGGTCTTGAGAAGGGGTATCAGTGCAGTTCCGGGCTATGACAAGCTTTCTTCCCTGGCATTGGTGAGAATCGGGCGCTAAAATCTGTTAGACAGGTAACTTTGACACTTGAGCGGCAACTGGTACAATAGTGCGAACGCTTACGGAAACCAGACTCTTACACAAACACAGCATGAAACAACTCCTCAATTGCCTTAATTCCCTGACAGTGGCCAGTGTCGCCACTATCGCTTTGGCCTACCCTAGCATCGCTCAAGTTAATCTCTCCGTTTATCCCCATCCTTCCTCGTCGAACGAATCCATAGAATTATACGTTCCCCCGCCGGAAAACAATAATATCAATAATACCTGTACTCAATTGATCGGGGCAAATATCGATAAAATTATCGGTCAAGCTCCCAATCAGTGGGGTATATTAATCGAATCTCTTGATCGCCAAACGGTTATTTATAGTCATAACGCCGATCGCTATTTTATCCCTGCTTCTAATACAAAGTTATTTACCACGGCTGCCGCTTTACAAGTGATGAACCCGGAGACGACAATTCAGAAAAAATCCCTGCGCGATTGGGTTAATGTCACTAATCAGAGAAGTAATAATTTCTACGCTGACACTCTTTTTCGCTTTATCGGCGGTGCTAAAAATGTTACTGCCATTTTGGCACAATTGGGCATCAATCCCAGTGGTTTTCGTCTAGCCGATGGTTCGGGATTATCCCGCCGTAATACCGCTACTCCCCGCTCGATCGTGGAAATTTTGCGGGTGATGTATTATTCTCCTAATCGAGACACTTTCTATGCTTCCTTGCCGGTAGCGGGAATTAGTGGCACCCTGAGAAACCGGATGCGTCAGACGGCCGCTACTGGCACAGTTTACGCTAAAACCGGCACTCTTACCGGTGTGCGGGCCCTATCGGGTTATTTAGAAAACCCCAACCAAGGACCGATGTTATTTAGCATTATCGTTAATAATCAACGGGTTTCGGGACAGGCTCTGGTGAAAGCGATCGATACTATTGTTCTACAGATGACCGAATCTCGTTCCTGTCAAGCTCAGTAAATCTCTCGTAAAAATCCCCAATTGTCCTGATCAGCTGTCCGCGCATTTAAATTGCTTGTGGAGATGAGGCAAGAGTAAAGGTTAATAATAGCCATAATCTGCCTCAGTTTGGGTTTGGGTTTGGGGGGAGAGATATTCAAAATTAGAGGGATCTCGCAAGAAGCGAAATATTTCTTCTTCGAGACGATGAATTAGATAGGGTTCTATGGAACTAGAATCGCGTAAACAGGCTAAATAGCCTTCTACATATAGCCGGATCTCATCAAAACGTGAGCCACGGTGCCAAAGATCCACCATGTCATCGGTTAGTCTTTGATAGTAACGAATGGATTGGGTATCTTGGAGCATGGGCAGTAGAACAAAAAAGAGAGAGTGGGGGTAAGTGTTTATGGATCATCGTAGGGAGAATTGCTATTCTCGGTCCCCGATACCTCTATTGTACTCACCAAATCGGCAAAACACAGACAAGAGAATTTTCAGTGATCAGTAAAGGGTGTGGGGTGTGGGGTGTGGGGTGTGGGGAGAACAAAGCTGCCTTTTGCCTTTTGCATGAGCGCCTTTTGCATGAGCGCCTTTTGCATGAGCGCCTTCGTATAGATTATTCAGGGTTTCTTTGTCTTTTTGCCCGTTCAATTTCTGCTTGTAGTTCTGCTATTTGTCGCTGCAATCTTTCGCTTTCCCTATCATTAGCATCAATATTAATTGAGCTTTTTACCCCTGTTTTGGCATAGTTTCCCCGGCGAATTTGACGATAGGATTCCGAGTTAAACCATTGCTGTAGATACTGGACTCTTTCCACGGAGAAAGGATGGGTTAAAAAGGAACCATTACCGCCATTATAAATGAGAAATTTATAAATCTGGTTTAAGTTATCTTGGTCTAATTGTCGGTAGGCTTCCCCTTGGCGAATAAATTCTTCTAAGTTGCATTCATGCAGATATTTTTGACTTCCTCCTGCACATTTCATTAAAGTTCTCAGGACTAAATTTAAATCATCGGTAACTAATAAGGCGGCTCTGTCTGCGGATAATTCGGCTTTTCTGCGCCATTCATAAAAGGCATAAACTAGACCAGTAGTAATGGCTTTTCCTAGTCCTAAAGTGATGTCTCCAAGCAAATTAGCCGCCCCCATCACCCAAAAAGAAAGTTGAATTAAAATACTATGATCGCATTTTAAATGACCTAATTCGTGGGCAAGAATTACCCGAATTTCTTCTTCATCTAAGAGGTCTAAAAGGGCAGTATTAAAGACAATATAGGGATGTTCCGAACCCAAGGAATAGGCATTGGCTAAAGGGTTTTGACTGACATAAAGATTCGGTTCTGGGGACATATCTAAATCCCGCAGACATTGGCGATAGATGCCGTATAAAGTGGCGTATTGACGCGGGCCGACTTTTAGATCATTGCCCATTAATAAAATTTGCTGGGGACGTTCATAGAGATATTCGGAAAAACTTTTCGCTAATAAGTCAAACCCCGGAACTGATCTTAAGGCCTGTTCAGCTTGCTGATCTAGGGGATGTTTAAAAGCTTGACTAGAGATATCAGGATAAGTTGGCATATTAATAAAACCTCTTGTAAAAATCAAAAATTGTTGTTAGGGTTAGGAGTCAGCAGTCAGGAGTCAGAAGTCAGGAGTCAGGAGTCAGGATAATTAAGAATGAATAATTAAATGCTCTATTTACAGATTTTATGCCGCCATTTAATTCTTATTCTTGCCGTTTATGAAACCTCAAAAATTAATTATGCAAGAGGTCTATAGAATAAAAAAATCAAAAATTGTCCTAAATTGATCCTATACAAATGCCTGATACATCTGCAAAATTGCGGATTATAGAGTTGATTTAGTTGCGCTGACATAGAATATACTTGTGGGATAAATGAGCTTTATTTTTGTTAACTATCCTTAGCAACAATTCCTAGATTCGATAACAAAGCTTGCAGGTTAGTTTGCACGGTAGCGGGTTGGTATCTCTTAATAGTTTCTAGGGAATTATCGGCGAGTTTTTGCCATAATTCCCTATCATCATAGAGTTCGATCACTGCTTGGGCAAATTCCTCGGCAGTATCGGCAATTAGAACATCTTGGTGGTCAATTAATCCCATACCTTCGGCACCAATTTTTGTGGTAATAGTCGGTAATCCTAGGGAAAGACTTTGACCTATTTTACCCTTCATTCCCGCACCAAATCGCAGGGGAGCGACAAAAATGCGACTCTTTTGGAAATAGGGTTCTACTTCGGGAACATAACCGGTGACAATCACTTGATCATTGGCTAATTCCTTCACTTCATCCTTGAGGTTACTTCCCAATAAATTAACGGCAATATCGGGACGGGATGCCCAAACTAAGGGCATAATTTCTAAACATAACCACTTAACTGCATCAATATTAGGAGGGTGATTGTAGCTACCAATAAATACTAAACCCGATCGCTGGTCAAAGGCAACTTTTTCAGACGGGGAAATTTCTTCATGAATATTGGGGATTACCCAAACATTTTTCACTCCTAAAGAGGATAAAACCTGCTTTTCGTCTTCCGTTACTACCACGGTTGCTTCCGCTTGATTAGCATAGTTTAACTCTAATTTCTGATAGGTTTGCCAACTCCAGCTAGTATTTTGATAACTGGGATCGAGATAGTCTTTTTGGCGTTTTAAACGTAGAAAATGCAGGTCAATTGTATCATAAATAATTGGCACTTTTGTCTTTAAGCGGATTAAATCCATATACTTATCGCACAATTCGGGCCGACACAACCAAACTCCATCGATCAGAGGTAAATATTTGATTAATTTTTCTTCTAGATTATATCTTTGCGGTGTGCCATAAATAACTTCAATTCCCAGCTGTTGCAGGACGGAAGTATAGGGTTGTTCAGGATAGCCATTATCGGGAAAGAAAATCACTGAATAGCCTAAATTGAGCAGTAGCTTAAGAATATTTAATAAACGCACACAGCCGGATTCTCGATCGTATAGTGGAACGTAGGAATCGATGACTAAAATTGTCGGTTTTCCTTGTAAACGTCGGGCAGCTTTGGGTACATTATTAGCATCGTTATCTAGGTGTTTAGTTAATACCTTTGACCATTTTTCTCGAAACTTAGTTTGATTAATAATTTGATATTGTTTTGTCCCACTGGAAAGGTCTGTTCCCGAGGTAATTCCCTCGTAGTGAATGACGTTAGATTGGGGTTGATAGAGGACTTGATAACCCAATTCTCGGATGGCAAAACATAAGTCTGTATCTTCGTAATATGCGGGGATAAAGTCTTGACAAAAACCACCTAATTGCTTAAATAAATCCGTAGGAACTAATAAACTGGCCCCCGAACAATAGTCCACGGGACGCACATAATTATATTCTGGTTCATCGGGACTATCTAAGCGTCCATAATTCCAACCATCGGCAGAATTCCAGATAATTCCCCCCGCTTCTTGTTGTTTACCATTAGCATAAATTAACTTGGAACCCACCGCACCAACTCCGGGATTATTGATAATTAATTTTACTAAACTTTCTAGACAATTTTCCAGAATTCTAGTGTCGTTATTGAGAAAATATAGGTATTGACCTTTTGCTTGACTAGCCCCATAATTACAGGAACGGATAAAACCAGAGTTTTCTGCATTAGTTAATACTTTAATTCCTTTAACTAAAGTTGCTAATTGTTCTAAAGTTTCATCGCTGGAAGCATCATTAACAATAATTATTTCATAAGCTAAATCAGAACTTAAGTTAACACTCAAGGACTCCAGACAGTTAAAGGTGTAGGCAAATTGGTTATAAACAGGAATAATAATCGAGACTAAAGGATTGTCACTACTGGCAATTTCTAGGGGCCGGAGTTCGGCTAATTTAGCACTTTCGATCACCTGTTCTTCAAATTCAGAGGAACTCTTTCCTGTGAGAATTTTAATAATTTTTCGTTTCGTCTTTTTGAGTGCTGGTTTCCATCCTTCCTCTTGGAGACTAAAGACAAATTTTTTAAGCAGTTTTTTAACTTTAAAAATAATCATTATTACCATAAATACCCCTCTAGAGAAAACCAATCTTGTGCTAAATTTAAATCTCTTTCTGCTCTAACAATAGCTCCTTCCTTTAATTGTTGCTTGAGGTAGTTTCTCTGTGGTTCCATAATATAAGTAGATGGGTGGAATTAAATATAAGATGAACGTAGGTTGGGTTGAAGCATGAAACCCAACGCCCGCATGGGTTACGCTACCGCTAACCCATCCTACAAATAATTGTGCCTCCCTACTTATAATTTAATCGCTTCATTAATTAAATTATTATATTCTTTTTCAGGATAATCACTACTTGCCAACCATCGATCGAGAAGTTGCATGGTATCTTCAGGGAGAGTTATCTGAAGTTGTCTGGCCATTTTTTCTTTCCTAACTATATCTAGACAATAACAATTATAAACCCCTAGAGCGATTTTAGTTGCTGTCGGGATAAATTCTCGGGGCTGCGGCGATTAATTTTTGGGTGTAGGGGTGTTGGGGATGGCTAAAAATCTGTTCAGTGTCACCCATTTCAACTATTTTACCCGCAGTCATCACCGCAATTCGATCGCAGAGGAATCTCGCTAACCAAAGATCATGAGTTATAAATAAATAAGTGAGATTAAATAACTTTTGTAACTCTAACATTAACTCTAAAACCTGTGTCTGAACACTAGCATCAAGCATACTAACTGGTTCATCACAAATAACTAATTCCGGACGAGTAATTAAAGCGCGAGCAATGGCTACTCTTTGCTGTTGTCCCCCCGATAACTCCCTAGGATAGCGTCGATAAAATTCCTCTGTTGGTGTTAAACCGACTCGATCTAACATTTCTAAAACCTGTTTTTTCGCCGTTTCTAGACTAATTTTTTGATGGATCAAAAGCGGATCGGCGATACTTTCTCCCACCGTCATTAAGGGATTGAGACAAGCGAGGGGATCCTGAAAAATCATCTGCATTAAGCGCCGTTTGGGACGCATTTTTTCCCCCGACAAAGGGGTTAAATCTTCTCCTAAAAATTCCACTTTTCCCCCAGTGGGTTTAATTAACTGTAATAGGGTTCGCGATAGGGTACTTTTCCCACACCCCGACTCCCCAACTAAACCGAAGATTTCCCCTCGATACAGTTCAAAATTGACTTCATCCACCGCTTTAATAAATTTCTTTTCTTTTTTGAAAAAACTATCTAAAAAGTTACCTTCTAGGGTATAATACTGCTTTAAATTATTCACCTTTAACACCGTTTCTTTGCCTTGAATTGCTGTGGATTTTTCCTCCCGTAGCTGTAGGTGTAAAGCGGCGGACAAAAGAGAACGAGTGTAGGGGTGTTGAGGTGTATTAAAAACTGTTTTTACCGCTCCCGATTCGACAATTTTGCCCCCCTTCATTACCGCTAATTGATCGCAATATTCTCCCACCAGCGCTAAATCATGGGAAATTAACAATAATCCCATCTGTTCCTCGCTACATAAACGCTTTAATTCCCGCAGAATTTCCGCCGAAACTGTCACATCTAAACTGGTGGTGGGTTCATCGGCAATAATTAACTTAGGGTTTAATAATAAAGCTAAAGCAATAGCCACTCTTTGCCGCATTCCTCCGCTAAATTCGTGAGGATATTGAGACCAACGATTAGCGGGAATTTTCACTTTTTCTAGGACAGTACAAGCTTGATTTTTAGCTTGACGATAGGTTAAATTTCCTCGATGGGCTTGCAAAGTTTCCACACAATGATCGCCAATAGTCATCAGCGGATCTAGTCGCGTCATCGGATCTTGAAAGACTAATCCCACCGCTTCCCCACGAAACTTTTCTAACTGTTTGTTAGATAAAGATAAAAGCGATCGCCCTTCAAAGTTAATCTCACCTTCCACATGAGTGTGATTGGGTAATAACCTTAAAATAGCCTTACCGATAGTCGATTTTCCACAACCAGATTCACCCACTAATCCCAGAGTTTCCCCTTTGCCTATACTAAAAGATACCCCATCGATCGCCCAAGAGGGAGAACTTAATTCGGTTGGGTAGGCAATTTTTAGGTCTTTGATTTCCAACATAACGCGATCGGTAACGATAAAAGTTAGGACTTAGGGTCAAGTATGCCACACAAAGGGCGATCGAGCATTTAATCACTAATCGACAACTGCCCCTAACAAAACCCGACAATACCCCTTTAAAGTCGCCACTCGCTCGCTAATTATCTGTAAACGTTTCTCCCGTCCTTGCCGGGCCGAGGCCAAAAATAACCAATCCGTCTCCAGCAATCGCCAGGATCGATATAGTTCCGTCTGGACTACGCGCCAACGATTAGCCACCTCTGGGCTGAAATTGTCATCATTTAGTGACAATATCTCCCCCTCTAGACAGGTTTGTAAAGCTTGAAAAGATTGTAACCCCGTGGAAGCATCCCCATCCAGAAGGGCAAGACTGAAATCCTCCAGTTTTCTTAACAAAGATTTGTAGGCTTGATGGTAATTTGTCGGTAGCATCCAATACAAAGCGCGTTAGAATTTGTTACATAAGATTAACGATTTGCCGTCACGGTTGCAAGTCCTCTCTCCTCCCAATCAGAGACAAAAACTTAAAAGAATCGCGTCCTTTTCGCCGCTAAGTCCGATTCTAGTGTTAGAGAGTTAAGTAATCTGGCATCCCTTGGTCCTAATAATTTTCTAGTTACCCGTCTCCTTCACCCCTATTATCCCCCCGATCTAACCATGAACGCCATCACTGCCACCCAACCAGAAATACTCACGGCCCTTCCCCGGGCCACGCAACCGAAAAAAGCGTTAGTTTTACCCGATTGGCTGAAAGAATGCCTAATTACCTACGAAAACGACCCCCAGAATCCCGATAGCGATTTAATCTGTCGGGCCTTTAATTTCGCCCACAAACTCCACGAGGGCCAGTATCGCAAATCCGGGGAACCTTATATCGCCCATCCCATAGCCGTGGCGGGATTACTGCGGGATCTGGGGGGTGATGGGGCAATGATCGCGGCGGGATTCCTTCACGATGTGGTGGAAGATACGGAAGTCACCCCCGAAGAAATCGAGGCTAGATTCGGTGTCGAGGTGCGTAATTTGGTGGAAGCGGTGACAAAACTCTCCAAATTTAACTTTTCTAGCAAAACTGAACGGCAAGCGGAGAATTTTCGCCGAATGTTCCTGGCGATGGCTCAAGATATCCGCGTCATCGTGGTCAAATTAGCCGATCGCCTGCACAATATGCAAACCCTCGAACACCTCACCCCGCAACAGCAGCAACGCATCGCCCTCGAAACTAGAGAAATCTTTGCTCCTCTGGCTAACCGTTTAGGGATTGGCAGATTTAAATGGGAATTAGAGGATTTATGCTTTAAATACCTCGAACCCGATGCTTATCGTCAAGTCCAGTTATTAGTATCGGAAAAACGCATCGATCGAGAGTCCCGCATCGAAACCGTTACTAACACATTGCGGGAAAAATTGCAAGAAATTGGCATAAAAGTTCTTGATTTACAAGGTCGCCCCAAACATCTCTACGGCATTTATCATAAAATGCACAATCAGGGTAAAGAATTCGAGCAGATTTATGATATCGCCGCCGTCCGCATTATCGTCGAAACTAAAGAGGAATGTTATCGTTGTTTAGCCATAGTTCACGACCAATTTACCCCGATTCCCAACCGTTTTAAAGACTATATCGGTTTACCAAAAGCTAACCGTTATCAATCCCTCCATACCACCGTTGTTGGTTTAAATGCCCGCCCCCTAGAAGTGCAGATTCGCACCCTAGAAATGCACCATGTTGCTGAGTACGGGATTGCAGCTCATTGGAAGTATAAAGAAACCGGTTCTAGTCACACAACTTTAACCGCTGAGGATGAAAAATTCGCTTGGCTGCGTAATCTTCTTGACTGGCAAAAAGACCTTAAAGATGGTCAAGAATACATGGATGGTCTCAAAAATAATTTCTTTGAAGAAGATATCTATGTTTTCACCCCCAAGGGTGATGTGGTAGCCCTGGCCCAAGGTGCGACACCGGTAGATTTTGCCTATCATATTCATAGCGAAGTAGGTAATCAGATGAAAGGGGCAAGGATTAATGGTAAATGGTCAGTTCTTGATGCTCCCTTGCAAAATGGTGATCTGGTGGAAATTCTCACCAGCAAGCATAGTCACCCTAGTTTAGATTGGTTAAATTTTGTCGTTACTCCTAGCGCCAGAAATCGCATCCGGCAATGGTACAAAAAATCGCGACGAGAAGAAAATATTAGTCGGGGTCGTGATTTATTAGAGAAAGAATTGGGTAAAACTGGCTTCGATGCCCTGCTGAAATCGGAACGAATGCAATCGGTGGCTAAACAGTGCAATTATGTGGCAGTAGAGGATTTATTGGCGGCCTTAGGTTACGGCGAAGTTACCCTAAAAAATGTGGTTAATCGTCTGCAAGAAACAGTTAAAAATCAACAGGAAATTTTAACAGCTAAAAATCCGCCCGATGTCCTAACTGATTCCCAATTGATTCTACCACCTTCTCCCGTTCAAAGGGCTTTACCCGTCAGTAAATCACCGATCGCCGGTGTGGAGGGATTAGTCTATCGTTTAGCCGGTTGTTGTTGTCCTTTACCCGGAGAAAATATTACCGGTATAGTTGCCCATGCGGGGGAAGGTATTGTTATTCACCGTCAGGGCTGCTCGAATGTGGAAAAAGCCGAAGCTGAACGCTTAATTCCTGTTAGTTGGAATCCTATAGATGACCAGGGACGTTATCCAACTTATCCGGTAAATATTCAGATTGAAGTGATTGATCGCGTCGGGGTTTTAAAAGACATTCTCTCTCGTTTAAGTGACCAAAATATTAACGTTCGCAATGCCGGAGTTAAGACTAATTTCGGTAAACCCGCTTTAATTTCCCTGAAAATTGAAGTAAAAGACCTGCAACAATTTGAACGCTGTGTTACTCAAATTAAGCTAATGAGCGATGTTTTAAACGTTCGTCGCATCAGTCAGGTAAAAAGCGATCGGGAGTAGGTTAAACCTAAAATTCCCGCTCCTATCCCCCAAACGCCAGAGCGCCTTAGCTTTTGAACTGGGATGCTGACACTGACTAAAACCATGATGGCAATATCGGCACTTTTTGTCACCGAACAGCGTAGGATCGATAATTAATCTGAGCGCAAAAATCCCTATGTTATTATCCCTACTCTCAGTCATCAGTTTTCTGATTAGTTTTCTGGTGGTTGCCCTGATTAAACAACGTTTTAGCCAACAATTGTTAGATATTCCCAATGAGCGTAGCAGCCATAGTCAACCCACACCTAGGGGGGGTGGACTCGGTTTTGTCGTCGCTTTTGCTCTGACCAGCGGCCTCAGTTATTTTCTCCTTCCTCCTTCCCTACCTTTTATTCCCCTCTGGTTATCCCTGACTCCTTTAATTATTATCGGCCTTCTCGATGATCGTCGCGGTATTCCC
The DNA here is from genome assembly GCF_041928595.1 of Microcystis sp. BLCC-F209. NCBI lineage: Bacteria > Bacillati > Cyanobacteriota > Cyanophyceae > Chroococcales > Microcystaceae > Microcystis > Microcystis sp. BLCC-F209. The sequence continues at coordinate 1,029 of NZ_JBHFLL010000319.1, read as the reverse complement.
TCTAGTATTCGCTATTTAGTCCAGTTATCCTCAGCTAGTCTTGCGGTCACTTTTTTCGGTGCTTTTCCCCAATCGTGGCTATTAGATTTGGGTTTTGGCGGCAAAATTTTGGCTATTGTTCTCACAATTATCGGCCTGACTGCGATGATTAATTTTTATAATTTTATGGATGGTCTCGATGGCTTGGTGGCTGGCTGTACGGCGGTACAATTGGCATTTCTCGCTCTCTATTTTCAGCAACCAATTTTATGGCTTTTAGTGGCGGCTTTAGGCGGTTTTCTCCTCTGGAATTGGTCGCCAGCGAAAATTTTTATGGGCGATGTGGGTAGCACCAGTCTAGGGGCAATTGTCCCTATGGTTTTACTTAATTCCCAGGGCAATCAAAGTCAAGCTTGGTCAGCTTTAACTATCACTTTACCTCTGATTGGTGATGCTATTTATACCCTGATTTGTCGATTATTAAGAAAGGAAAATATCTTCCAAGCTCACCGCAGTCACCTTTATCAAAGATTACAAAAATCTGGCTTGTCTCATCCACAAGTAGCAATTATTTATATGGGGGTAACTCTCCTGATTGCTATTAGTGTTAACTACTTGGGAAACCTGGGAGCATGGCTGACTTTACCTCTGATTCTAGGATTAATTGTTCTCGGAGAAATTTATCTGAATAGGCGAGTTAGCGAGCATAATTTAGCGGTGACAAGAAAAGAATAAATTTTTTATCCCCATGGCTCCGGGAGTCAAACCTAGAGAATGTTAAAGGAACGTCGTAATTTAATTTAATCGTCCTAAAACCCTAATTAATTTTGCTTAGGTACTTACCAAATAGACCTCTTGTGAAAACTAAAAATTGTTGTTAGGTTTAGGAGTCAGTAGCCAGTAGTCAGGAGTCAGGAGAATTAAGAATGAATAATAGTTAACTAAATGGTCTATTGACAGATTTCAGGCAGTTTAATTCTTGTTTTTGCCGTTTTTGAACCATCAAAAATTAATTATGCAAGAGGTCTAATGAAGTTGTACTTTATGTTG
>NZ_JBHFLL010000318.1:0-14771 GCF_041928595.1 Microcystis sp. BLCC-F209 | reverse complement strand
GAAGGCTTTTGTAGTAACGATTCTGGTTTGAATCACACAATTTAGAGAACCGTTAAAAATCTATGAACTCCCGAAAAGGCTTGCCATCTAAGCATTTCGCATCTAAGTACAATTTCTTATTGCAAAAGTGGGATGCTCCCTCTTGAATATCAACCAATGAGAAGAGAATTTCAAGCTAAGTAGGGTTGGCTGAATAATGGTAAAACCCTTTTAAAATAAGGCTTTTGACCTGTTAGAATCCGATGTTCATGCTGCGAAAATCGGATTGGGACTCTCAAAACCTGGCATTATCCTTTCCTGATATGTAGCCTATACTCAACGGATTGAGTATGACTGGCTGATTGAAATTCTCTCTCCCGATCAAAATCAGACTAAAGTTGTTAAAAATATCCTTTATTGTCTAGATCACGGCACTCAAGTGGGTTGGTTAATCGACCCTGAAGAAGAGATTATCTTTGTTTATTTTAGTGATTGAACTATCGCCATTATCAGTTATCATTTATCCGTTAACAGATATAAGTTTTTAGTTTCCAGATTTGAGTTATCAGTTCACTGTTTACTGATTACTGATCACTGTTTACTGATTACTGTTCACTGATTACTGTTTAGGTGACACTTTGAAACAACTGTGACCAATCGAGATTGGGAGCGTCTGAGGGGGCAACAATTTCGAGAATTTTATTGTTAGCGGCGGGATAAAATAGGGATTCTACGCAAACCGAGGCCACTTTCGTGCGGGGAATATTGCCCTCAGAAAGGGTATCAGCGGATGACATTTTAATGGCATTAAGATTATCCTCGTTTTTAAGGCCGCCGGGGCGCACAATCGTGTAGGTTAGTCCACTATTGATTAAATAGGCTTCCGCTTGTTTTTTCCAGAATAAAATTAACCAAAAGAGATTGAGGGGATGGAAAAAGTTAGATACACAGAGGGAAGTAACCAGAACAAAATGCTCGATTCCTTTCTTTTTGGCGGCATCGATGAGATTTTTAGTTCCCAAGTAGTCCACTAACAAAGGTTCCGTGGGATTAAAGCTCGGTCTGGCTCCCGTGGCGCATAGCAAAACGCTACAATCAGCGATTAGTGCCTCTAACTTATCGGCCTGTTGGACATCTCCGACGACGATTTCCACCCCTGCTGGCAAAATTTCCGCCGCTTTCTCGCGGTTTCTCACCAAAGCGCGCACGGGAATCTGACGTTCGACTAATTGGGCAACGATTCGCCGTCCCGTTTCCCCTGTGGCTCCTGCTACAAATGCTTTCATCGCTTCTTGACCAAATAGCTTTTAACAATACGTTACACTAATCTCAATTCTACAAATTTCCCTGATCCTTTGGCGGTTAATCGCCAACTTTTTCTAACAGTATCATTTTCCAGGTTTATAAGTCATGCAGTGTCCCCCCATTAACTCCCTAGCTCGCAAATCTGTAGAAGTCAAAGAAGACAATCAATTTCTCGGTTTTCAAACCCATTTTGCCGGATCTATGGATATGTATAGCAATCAGGACAAGGTTGCCGATTATCTGGGCGCGCACGAAGGTTGGTTTTGTCGTTGTGCCGAACCGATGAAAACGCTGCCCTTCGGTGACAATGGTTATATTATCACCATCGGTAAATATGGAGCTTTTGGCTATGAACTGGAGCCGAAAATCGCTGTGGTTCTGGAACTTCCCGTCAATGGAGTCTATCATACTCGCAGTGTCCCCATTCCCGATCAACCGTTTTCGGGCTATCTAGTGGATTATCAGGCAATTATGAAACTAGAGGAAATGCCGCTATCTTCTCCTAGTCAGGAAATTGAGGCAATTTTTCGGCAACAGGGACGGGATATTCCGGCGGTTATCACCCAAGTCACCTGGGAACTGCATATGGATGTTATGGTTAAGTTTCCCAAGTTTATTTATAAGATTCCCCGTTCAATTCTCCAAAAAACCGGTGATAAACTGTTGACGCAAATTGTTCGCCAAGTTTCCCCCCGGTTAACCTATAAAGTTCAAGAGGATTTTCACTCTAGCTTCAATTTACCCCTACCCCCCGCCTCCAGTCGTCTTTTCTATCGTCTCGACTCTTGCGAGGGGGGGCTGCTTGCCTAGTATTTGGGGGGCCTGTTGCTGTGTCTGTCAACAGTAAGCAGTAGAGCTTGCTGATGGGAAACCAAGGAAAAATAAAGATTTGCTAACGGTGCTGGTCAGTCTAAGCTAGAATTATTAAGAAATGTTTACTTGTAAAAATAAACCTAAGACTACTTCAATATTTTATGTCTCTGCCTATCCGTAACGTTGCTATCATTGCTCACGTTGACCACGGGAAAACCACCCTCGTCGATGCACTCCTCAAACAGTCGGGAATCTTTCGAGAAGGGGAAGATGTACCCACCTGCGTCATGGATTCCAATGACCTCGAAAGAGAACGCGGTATCACCATTCTGGCCAAAAACACCGCCGTTCGTTACAAAGACACCCTGATTAACATCGTCGATACTCCCGGTCACGCCGACTTTGGTGGCGAAGTGGAACGGGTGTTAGGTATGGTGGACGGTTGTATCCTGATTGTCGATGCCAACGAGGGGCCGATGCCCCAAACCCGTTTTGTGCTGAAAAAAGCCCTAGAAAAGGGATTAAGACCGATTGTCGTGGTTAATAAAATCGATCGCCCTAATGTCGATCCTAACCTAGCCGTGGACAAAGTTTTCGATCTGTTTGTGGAACTGGGCGCCGATGACGACCAATGTGATTTTACTACTCTGTTCGCTTCCGGGATGCAAGGATTCGCCAAAGAAAGCCTCGAAGACGAAGACAAAGATATGCAGCCCCTGTTTGAGGCGATTTTACACCACGTTCCACCACCGGCCGGGGACGTTAACAAACCCCTACAGCTGCAAGTAACCACCCTCGATTACTCGGAATACTTAGGACGCATCGTTATCGGCCGCATCCATAACGGCGTAATTAAAGCCGGTCAACAGGCCGCTTTAGTAAAGGATACGGGCGCAATTGTCAAGGGGAAAATAACAAAACTTCTTGGTTTTGAGGGCCTTAAACGGGTGGAACTAAACGAGGCCAGTGCTGGTAATATCGTTGCTGTGGCTGGTTTTGCTGACGCTAACATCGGGGAAACGGTAACTTTAGCCGATGACCCGCAAGCTTTACCCCTAATTAAAGTCGATGAACCGACCCTACAAATGACCTTCTCGGTGAACGATTCTCCCTTCGCCGGTCAGGAAGGCACTTTTGTCACCTCGCGGCAAATTCGCGATCGTCTGATGCGAGAATTAGAAACTAACGTCGCCCTACGGGTGGAAGAAAGTGATTCCGCCGAGAAATTCCTGGTTTCGGGCCGGGGAGAACTGCATTTAGGCATTCTCATCGAAACCATGCGTCGGGAAGGCTACGAATTCCAAGTGTCGCAGCCGCAGGTTATCTATCGGGAAATTAACGGTCAACCCTGCGAACCCTACGAATACCTCGTTTTAGATGTACCCGAAGAAGCGGTGGGTTCCAGTATCGAACGTCTCGGCCAACGGAAAGGGGAAATGCAGGATATGCAGACGGGCAGCAATGGCCGTACTCAATTGGAATTCGTGATTCCGTCCCGAGGTTTAATCGGTTTCCGGGGGGAATTTATCCGTCTGAGTCGCGGTGAGGGGATTATGAACCATAGTTTTCTGGAATATCGTCCTTTCTCCGGGGAATTAGCCACCCGTTATAATGGCGTGATTACTGCCTTTGAGGAGGGAGTGGCCACTTTCTACGCCCTCAAAAACGCCGAGGACCGGGGGGTATTCTTTATTACTCCTGGGACAAAAGTGTATAAAAACATGATTATCGGCGAAAGCAACCGGCCCCAAGACGTGGAGATCAATATCTGCAAAACTAAACAGTTAACTAACCATCGTTCCGCCACCGGGGATGAATTGGTTCAGTTACAATCCCCCGTGGATATGAGTCTCGAACGCGCCCTGGAATACATCGGACCAGATGAGTTGGTGGAAATTACCCCGAAATCGATCCGTCTGCGTAAATTACCGGTGAAAAAGTTAGCCAAACGTTAATCGGTTTTGACAAAATCTGGCGGCAATTTTGCCATGGCCGTTGCTGCTAAAAGGGGCAGCAATGGCTCGAAGATGATCGGTAATTGGTTATGATTGAGATCTAACAAAGAAATCCACTCAGATTTTCAACAAAACTGAGATGATAGAAAAAAGTGCCTTGAGTTTGAGGGTAAAGAATCTGCTGTGAGCTATTCTGCTACTTTGATGCGACATCCGATGTTTCCCGCCGCGTCGGACAGCAATCGTCTTCGTCTCTTTTCGGGATCCGCTAATGTCTCTCTTGCCCAAGAGGTAGCCCGTTATCTGGGCATGGATGTGGGTCCGATGATTCGTAAACGTTTCGCCGATGGTGAATTGTACATCCAGATTCAGGAATCGATCCGGGGCTGCGATGTCTATTTAATTCAACCCTGTTGCAATCCCGTCAACGATCATTTGATGGAATTGTTAATCATGATTGATGCCTGTCGTCGTGCTTCTGCCCGACAAATTACCGCCGTAATTCCCTATTATGGTTATGCTCGCGCTGATCGCAAAACCGCCGGCCGGGAATCGATCGCCGCTAAACTGGTGGCTAATCTGATCACGGAAGCGGGGGCAAGTCGCGTGTTGGCCATGGATTTGCATTCGTCCCAAATTCAAGGTTATTTCGATATTCCCTTCGATCACGTTTACGGTTCCCCGGTGGTGGTGGACTATCTTCTCAGTAAACAATTACCCGATATCGTCGTCGTCTCTCCCGATGTGGGTGGGGTGGCCAGGGCGCGGGCTTTTGCCAAAAAACTCAGTGATGCTCCCCTAGCAATTATTGATAAACGCCGGCAAACCCATAATGTGGCGGAAGTGATGAACTTGATCGGCGATGTTAAGGATAAAACGGCGGTTTTAGTCGATGATATGATCGATACGGCTGGTACGATCGCTCAAGGGGCGCAGTTACTGAAAGCCAAGGGGGCGCGACAGGTTTATGCTTGTGCCACCCATCCGGTTTTTTCTGGTCCTGCGATCGAGCGTTTATCCAGTGGCATAGTCGAGGAGGTGATCGTTACTAACACGATTCCCGTGCCGCAAGAACATTTTTTCCCGCAACTGAAAGTCTTGCCGGTTGCCCCGATTCTGGGTGAGGCAATATGGCGCATCCATGAGGACAATTCCGTGAGTAATATGTTTAAATAGATGGCCCAATCCCCCTAGTTTTAGGGGGAATTTTTATATTTATTTTCTTGACATTAATTCTGATTTGTGGCAGCGTCGGGGTTGTCAAGTCCTCCCAGACGATTGAAGGGCCAAAAACGCACCACAGCGCGACCGATTAAGTTTTCCCGGGGAACGAAGCCCCAAGCGTGGGAATCATAACTATTATTGCGATTATCGCCCAAAACCAGATATTGATCGGGGGGAACTGTCACCGGTCCGTAAGTATAATTAGGTTCTTCGGCGATATACTTTTCCGCTAAAACTTTACCGTTGACGTAAACTAAACCGTTTTTGACTTGCACCTTATCCCCCGGCAGTCCAATCACCCGTTTAATAAAAGCATCCTGAAAATTTTGAGCTTTGAGAGCGGCTGTCGGACTAAAAACCACTATATCACCCCGTTCTGGCTTGTGAAAATGATAGCTAACTTTCTCGATAATTAGGCGATCATTAATCTGGAGAGTGGGTTCCATGGAAGAAGAGGGAATATAACGGGCCTCAGCCACAAAAGTGCGGATGCCAAAGGCCAAAATTCCAGCCGTGACAATGGTTTTAACTGCTTCTAGCCAAGGGTTTTCTTGGGGTACGGGAGGGGGAGAAGGTTTTTCGGATTTATGGTTCAAGCTTTCAGCCATAGAATTTTAACTTTTGAGAAGGATTAAGCCAATGCGCTCTTTAATTTTCTAGTTTAGTGATAGTAGCAGCGTAGATAATATTTTAAGACAATCCCCATACATCTACCGGATCAATGTTACTTTGTCAAGGCCGCATTCTGCTGCTGGAAGGGGAATTTCCTCGGGGGTAGAAAAAGTAAGATTAGTCCCATTGCTGACGAGATAGAAACTCGTGCTAGTACCATCATGGACGCGAGGGGGCCTGACTTTGTTGCCTGGTGTTATTAGTCCACTGCATTTTCACCCACTGGGATGTTTACAAAAATTCCCGAATGATCGATTGGAAACTTGGATATTAATTTAGCAAAACGACTTGACTCAGATATATGTATATGTTTGCACAAATTCCCGAACGCTCAATGCACTATCTGCGATGGGTTGTGACCATCGCTTGGTTAATTCTGATATTTTCTCTGTTTTTTGACCCGATTTCGGCAAAATTAACCGATTCTAATAATCTTGCTAGTCCCCTGAGAGTTGATCCCGATGTCTGCATTAAAGTGCAGGGGGTTTGCCTACCCCAATCCTCCTATCAGTTAGGTGCGCCGATTTTTTGGGGAATAGTGGTTCCTAGTGGCATTTTTATCTTATTAGTATTCGGTCACGAACTCTGGCGGCGGATCTGTCCTTTATCCTTTCTTTCTCAAATACCACGCGCTTTGGGTAAACAGCGTCAGAAAAAACAGACCGATAAATCGGGAAAAGTCCGCTCTGAAATCTATAAAGTGCCGAAAAACTCTTGGTTAGCTCGGAATTATCTCTATCTACAATTCAGTCTGTTATTTTTGGGTTTATGCGGACGGATTCTCTTTTATGATTCCGATCGCTTAGTCTTGGGTAGCTTTTTAATCTTGACTATTCTAGCGGCGATCTTTGTGGGTTACTGGTATGGGGGCAAATCTTGGTGTAACTATTTCTGTCCCATGAGTCCAGTTCAAAGGATTTACGGTGAACCGAGGGGTTTACTAAATAGTACCGCTCACGAAGACAGTCGCAGTGGGATTACTCAATCCATGTGTCGTATTGTCCGAGAAGATGGTAGCGAACAAAGTGCTTGTGTTGCCTGTCAAAGTCCCTGTATCGATATCGATGCGGAAAGGTCCTATTGGGATGAGATTAATAACAGCGATCGCCAATGGCTTTATTACGGTTATTTTGGCTTAGTTTTTGGCTATTTTATCTATTATTACCTTTATGCTGGCAATTGGGACTATTATTTCTCCGGAGCTTGGGCGCACGACGAAAATCAACTAGAATCCCTCCTTAAACCGGGTTTTTATCTTGCCGGTCAGGCAATTGCGATTCCGAAGTTGGTAGCTGTCCCCTTAACTTTGGCAATCTGCACTTTTTTGGGTTACTTTCTCGGTAAAAAAGTTGAAAATGCCTATAAAGTCTATAGAATCCGTAAAAAGTCGCCTTTAACTACGGAAATTATCCGTCATCGAGTCTTTACTGTCGGAACTTTTCTGATTTTCAATTTCTTCTTTATTTTCGGTGGTCGTCCTTTTATTAATCTTTTGCCAAAATTTTGGCATTATTTGGCTAGTATTTTACTGGCGGTTTTGAGTAGTTTATGGTTATGTCGCACCTGGACAAGGGATCCGGGCCGTTACCAACGAGAAGGACTAGCGGGAAGATTGCGTAAACAGTTGGGTAAACTGGGTCTCGATACGGCTAAATATCTCGATGGGCGATCGCTGGAAGCTTTGCACGCGGATGAGGTGTATGTATTGGCCAAGATACTGCCGGATTTCACCCACCAGAAGCGTTTAAAAGCCTATAAAGCCGTGTTAAAAGAGGCTTTGGAGGAGGGATATACTGACTTCGGCCACAGCCTCGAAATCCTCCAACAAATGCGCCTAGAGTTGACGATTACCGAGGCAGAACATCAAGCAATTCTAACGGAGTTGGGTGTGGAATCGGCCGAACTTCTCGATCCGGAAAAGCAGTATAGTCGCGAGGATTGGTTACGTTTGCAGAGTTATCGCGATGCTTTGTTGGAAAGTCTCTTGGTGACTTGGAAAAAAGACCCCGATCGCAAGGTGGGATCGGAATTGCTGGAAGTGTTAACCGGTAAGAGTTCCAGGGAGGCGATCGAGCATTTATTGACGGAATTGCCGGCCGCGGAAACGGAAACTGTCGAGTCTTTGCGTCGCCAGTACAGAGTTACCGGTCAGGAGGAAGAAACGATTCTCCACCGTCCAATTATGGCAAAATATCGCCCGCGCTTTTCAGGTCTTCGATCGTCTATCTTTTAGTAGTGACAGCGATCGTGAGCAACAGGAGAGGATTTTATTGGAAAGATTCCAGCTATTCGATAGTGATAGCTCTGGACAAATTAGCCTTGAGGAGTTAAAAGCTTGTCTTCAGGCGATCGAACCGGGGGTGACAGACAAGGAAATCGAAGCTATGTTACAACAGGCCGATACAAGTCGCGATAATCAGATTAGTTTTCCGGAATTTCGCGATCTACTCCACCAATTCCACAAATAAACTGTCTTCAACGAAGGAGTCTTTATTTGGCTCTTCTAGGTTCTGTGTGATAAGTTTAATTGACATAGGATCGATCGACCTTTGTGTCCTTTGTGTCTTTGTGGTTCGTTCCACCCCCTCGCTCTTGAGAAATGTATCTTAGAATACATTTTACCCACCAAAGCTGGGAGAGCCTTTATTTTCCCTGACTCCTTTAATTCTTTTAAAAAATAGCTGTTCGCAGGCAGGCACGGATTCCCATCATACTAGAAAGTATAAGGCAAGTTGAGGGATTTTGTCAAGCTTTTTTAAGAAAAAATTTCGAGGTTTTGCTGAACTGTATGAGGGTAAATCCGATAGGGACTATAGAGAGGGAGATTTAATAGCAAAATGTAGTATATTTTTTTCTGGTTCGGTTATGGTTTCTGGAAATCGCTGATTGTTAAAATTGATCTGCTCGGAATATAGATGATAGGCTGTATTGTAAAAGTTACGAAGGATAAAAGCAATAAATATACTGGGTGTTAAAGGGGAGGACACTGGAATTCGGCAGTTTTTGAATTGTCCTAGGGTGAGATGACATCTGGGGTGATGAATCTCTTGAAAATTATCAGGATCGTAATCAAATCTAATCGGTACAGCTACAATATTTTTGGCGATAATATCGGCAAATATCTCGTCTTCTTCATATAGTTCTGGTTGATTTTGAAAAGATTCTAAATAAGGGGAGGGGAAGAAAGCTAATCTGTGGGATAGTAGTTGAGAGCTTTGGAAGCGATAAAGTAATTGAATCAAGGCTCCATCAATCATTTTAATATTATAATTCTTACCGCGATCAAGCTCATCATAAATATCTTGATAGGCAACATTTTTTAGGGCAATGGATAAGTCGGAACTATTGGCATAGCTAATCTCAGAAATATTTTGACTCAATTTATTCAAAGTCGGAAAGTTCTGCTGACTTGATAATCCTACTTCTATCAATTTAGCCGTTAAATTTTTAACATCTTTAAAGATATTCTGAACATTAAGCATTTCTAGACGATTCTTCTAGTATTTTTATTTCATCTGCTGAAAATCGTATTTCACCCCGTTTAGCCTTAGCTAATATTGCTTGCTTTTCCCTGTCATTTTTATCTCTCTTGGTATTAAGAGTATCTCGATAAACCTTCTTCATTTGTTGAAGTTCTTCGGGGGTTGGATAGGTAAACTCAAGAGCAAAATTTCTCGATTTAATTTCCTGAAATTCCCTCTCTAAAGCTTGCATATTTGCTCCATAACCAATAACTCTTAACCAAGCTTTACTTCTAGTCATCGCTGTAAATAAAATATTGCGTTTACTAGCAATTTCTGATGGTGAACCAGAGAAACCTTCTTGAGCGTTAATGAAATAAACCATTGCCGCTTCATTGCCTTTTGCACGATAAATCTGTGTAAAAGCAATCGAGTTTTCTTGAAAAAACTCATCGGGAGAAGATGTGCTGCCTGCTAAATGAGAATTAATATTTTTTGTAAATAACATTTCTCTAGCTTTTCCAAAAACGTTGCGAGCATTTTTAGGTATTGGATGGATAACCATAATATCTTGGCATCTTAATTCATCTTCGTTGAGATTCTTTGCAATTTGTTCCACTAGCCATTCAAATTGCTCCTGGTTGTTATCGAAAGATTTAAAGTTGATAATATCATCGATAGAAGAGTGTTCTTCAAGGAATTTAGGACTTGTTTTGGGGGTTCTAATCAGTTTAACAAATTCTCCTGATTTTAATTCTCCTTCTTCAACCTCATAACCAATATCTTGCCATAATTGACGATTATCAAACATTTGAATTAGTCCCTGTGGATAATAAACTCCAAAACCTAGAGCATGAGCAGAGGAAAGAATAGGACGAGAATTTCTGTAACAAGTATTTAAAACTACATCTTGTTGGGGTTCGCTGGGTAAATTCTCCAATTTAACTCTAGGATTACCATGGTTATCATTTCCAAAAATAACTTCGGGAGAATCCATGACTTTACTATTTAAGCTTTGCAACTCATCATAGGCATAAACTAAACGTTTATCATCTTTCAAGATTTCATAGCAGAGTCTTAAGAAGTCTTGAGGAAAATCTTGAGCTTCATCAATTAAAATAACATCATAATATTGATGAAAATTTTTAATCTCTCGCAAGGCTTTTTGACAGGCAAAGTCAAAAGGTTCTTCATGCGAATATGTTAGGTTGTCTGCTTGACTAAAATCTAAATATTCAATATTATGTCGTTTACATAGCTCATAATAAATTCCTTCTATCTTAGGACTTCCCCACGCATGAATAATTTTTACTTTTTCCCAGTCTGGTTCGGAATTTTTATGCTCATAACTAAACCGAGTAATTAAATCTTTGTATTGATCCTTTAACGAGCGTGTATAGAAGGTAACAGCAATATTCCAATCGGGATGAGTTGCATGAAGATAAGCTACTTTCAGCGCTAAGACAATTGTTTTTCCCGAACCTGCTAAACCTCTGATTCTTTGTACACCTTTAGTGGTTTCTAAAACAGCCTTATTTTGAGTTTCATCAAGATTAGCGATAGAATCTTCTAATTTTTTTAACTTTGCTCCCCTAGAATCTGGTTTAACAACATAACTGCGAGCGTCTTTTTTTCTAATGGTTGTAACAGCTTGTATGACTGAGTTGACTTTCTCAAAATATTCAGGAGCATTGCCTTGACATTTATTGATAAAATCATCAAGATCTTCCTTTTGAATAAGAACAGGATATTCCTCTCGGTTAATTGCTTCTGGATAATTATTCCAAATTGGTGCATAGGTGGCTACAGAAATGTTAACTATTAGCTTTCTTTTTTGAACAAGCTCTTTATAAGACAGCAGTTTTGCTTCTAACTTGGTTATGCTCTCGTCTTGAGTGCCTTCAATATCCAAATCATAATTTTTTCCCTCATCAATATTAAAAATAATAACCCCTTGCTGACGAGAGACTAATAGAGCATCAATTTGATATCCTCCTTGGGGAGTTCCAATAATAGGATAGCCGATATACAATGTTCCCTCTATATCTGTTCTTTCCTCAAAATATTTAGCTAATCTTTGAGAAGATACAGGTTTAGCTGAAGAACCGCGAATAACGTTAACCATAATTTTTACCTCGGGAGTTCTTTTAGCAGAATCATTAGATGCCTATTGATTCTTGAGGAGGGCAACAAAATTACTATAGCATTTTTTCAACCATCAAGTCATGTTATGCTCATCGGTTAATCCCCAGTTTTGACCTAAAGCTATAAATATAGATATTAACCTCTCACAATAAACCGCGATAGCGGATAAAAACGAGGATTACTGCCCAGGAACCTAAAGCTACTTTAACGGCGACTAAAATATTTAGTATCGGTAAAATACCGCCACTAAATAGCGCTCCTAATTCCCCGTGGGGTAACTCAAATCCTGAGAGAGTAATGGCGGCTAAAACAATAAAAACTAAGACGGAAATTTTCTCCCATGTTGCCGCTTGCCAACGGCGATAAATTGCTTGCATCCATTCGGGAGACGAGGTAATGGCTATTAAACCAATTGCCGTACCTCCGGCGACTCCGGCGGCAAAACCTCCCCCCGGACTTAAATGTCCGCGGATAGCTAATTCAATGCCCACTAAAGCGGCAATTGTTGCCCCCAAACGGGCTAAAATAATTGAAGGTTGGTCGGTAAATTGATGGATTTTACTGGCGGGTTTTTCGGTGGCTAGAAGAAAATTCGCCCCCATAATGGCAATGGTAAAAACAATCACTTCATAGATGGTATCGTAAAGACGATTACGAAAAATAACCACCGAAACCGCATTAGGAACACCGCCGTCGCGCACTAGGGATTCAACAATTTCTAAGGATGATATAGAGGAAGCAGTATTGGGAATAATTACCATTTTGACAGCGAAGGCAATGGCGGCTAGAGTGTAAATCCATTTCATTAGTGTTTCTCCTCTAATTTGGGGGTTTCAATACAGGTTAAAATCGTGTTTGCTGCCGTTAATTCATTTTTAAAAATATCGTAGAGATAGGGTAATCTAATTGTGGTTTCGTAGGGGATGGTTTCTGGATTGTCTTGACGGATACAGACGGCATGAACATCTTTATCCCTAAGTGCCTGTTGCAAAGCTTGTTTATCACTGTAGGCAACTAATTCTAAACGCATAAAACGCTTACTTAAAACCGTTTGTAGTTGAGTTTTTAACTGTTCTAAAACTGTATCGGTTTCCTCGGCAATTACTCCTAAACGCATCACTAAAGAGGAACGAATCGCCACCGCGTAGAGAGTTACGGCTAACATGGTTCCCATCAAAGCTTCGGTTAAAGATACATCTGCCGCCCCTAATAAAGCATAAACTAAAGCGGCTATTGCCCCTAAAACCCCGCGAATTACTAAAGCTTGGTAGGGATTAGATTGTAACATCACCATCGCCGCAGTTAAAGGCAAGAGGGCAACAATAACATAGAGATAACTTTCATTCATCTTTAATTCTACTCTCGATCGCTAGAAGTATAAGCTAAAACGTAGCCTAACATGGTGTTCCAAATTGCTAGGGAAATTATTGCCAATAATAATAAAGGCCAATTTTGGGGAACTTTCAAAAGTAGCCCGAAAATAATCGCCATAGAACCCAAGGTATCAGCGACAGATAGACCATGTAATTTATATAATACCGAGCGCTTGTCTAAAAGATGCGCCGTTCCCCAAAACCAGAAAAACACTCCGATAGCGATGCAGATATAACTGAAAATGTCAATCATGATTCGTTCAATCGTTTAAGAATTTGTGCTAATAACATAAAGCCGGCATTACCGACACTGAGAATAATCACTGCTACCACTCCAATCATCCAATCATCCCGCAGAACTGACACCACTAGAATAATAATCGATGATTTACTGGAAGCACTGGCAAAGGCGGCCATTTTTTGCCAGATGTCATCATTTCTTGCCACTTCATAAAGGGGAATTAATAGGGCGACAATCATGGCAATGAGAACAATATTCATCCCTGGGAACTCCGTTTAATTACATGAACTTCATAACCCTCATTTTCCTTGTATTCGGTGACGATAGTTTTCGGGGTAAAGGTAATGAGAAATATATCCCAAAAAGCCAATCTGGGTGAACGTTTACCCGAAATTCTCTCTAAAATAATTTCTTCTTCCTTGTGGGGACGAAAGATAATTTCAAACGCTTCCTTATAAGCTTGGGGAATAGCCAGAAAGACTTTAATTATTACCTTTAACCAATCGCCTAAAGTTTCGCTAGAGGCGAAATTACGGGGTAAAACAAAAGCAATAGCCACCCCGATCATAATATTAGCGGGGGTAAAATTAGCGGTGAGTAAAAACCACATAGTTAAACGCAGAATTATATGTCCGATCATGCTAAAACCATCCAAAATAATAGAACTAACATTATACTCATCATACCAATGAGATTATCAAATTGTTCCCAGGCTCGCGATAATTTTAGGGATAACTTTTTGAAAACTCCCAGATATAACCACCACCCGGCACCAATGACAGCTAAAGCTTTGATAATATTGGGCAGATTATAAGCTTCAACATAAACGGCATTGGATAAAAATAGGGCGGCAAGGAGCAGAATTATTGCTGTCCAGAAACCGATAGTTAGCTTCTGTTTACTTTCGCCACCTGCGTGGGGTAAAAAGATAAATTTAGCAAAGGAAATCGCCGTCCCCACCGCCACAAGATTGATCATAATTTCTTGCCAGGGGACTAAATTTTTCATCGTTAACGCTTTCGCCCCAAAACCGGATAATAGGGGGAATCCAGAGATAGAAAAACTAGCAACCACTAGGGCAATCCAGAGGGAATTAGGGATCGATTGTTGCTGTAATTCTTTAAAATTGCGACTGGGTAAAACTCCCGCTAACAGAAATAGGCAAGATTTAACTAAACCGTGGGTAAGGGTATAAAACCCACTGACTACCGGGGCAGCTAAAATAAAACCTAACTGGGAAATAGTATGGAAGGCTAACATCCGCTTGCTATCCTTTTCAAACACTGCGTATGACACGCCAAAAATCGCCGTTAGCACCCCGAAAAGCCGAATTAGGACATCTAAATCCTCTAGGATTAAAGCACAGCGCAGGAGGGGAAAAATGCCAGCTTTTACCACCACCCCCGACATCAGCGCCGAGACGGAGGTTTCCGATTCCGAGTGTGTCATCGGTAGCCATAATCCCGAGACAAAGATTCCCCCTTTGACTAATAATCCCATGAAGATTAAAGCCAAGGCTTCGGGAGGTGCGCCCTTTAAACCAGCAAAAGCAAAGGAATTATTGGCTTTATAGACTAAAACTGCGCCAATAAGGTAAAATAAC